>NZ_JBFROH010000010.1:0-155750 GCF_041471425.1 Vibrio sp. 10N.261.52.C2
CTTTACGGGGTCACTTCAAACCGCAATACCACATACTGGCTTTTTCATTATAATTTCCTTTGGGGGGCTTAATCTTTATTGGTGAATGAGTAATCATTTCTTATTTTGCGTGCAAGGTATCATAGAATAACCCTACTTTATTGATGGAAATCAATTTGTGAAAAGTTGTGATTATTTATGTAAATTTATATCGACCCGATCACTTTATTCCTTCATTTTATTGACAGTTTTGTAATGCAGCTTTTCCGTGCGTCATTTTGTTAATCCAATCAATTCACTCTATTCGGATCTTTTTTGGATCAAAATAGAGCAAGCCAATATCTCACGCGCACCATTTTGGTGCAGAACAACAAGAATCAATCTCGCCTCGTATAATATTCAATGAGTTACATTTGGCTTAGTGCTTGCAAGTCTATGTTCATAATCATAAATACATTGAGGTTCTGATCATGCAAGACACTCTAACAATCGTTCTGGCCGGCGGTGTTGGCTCTCGGCTTTCCCCTCTCACCGATAACCGTGCAAAACCTGCGGTACCCTTTGGTGGCAAATATCGAATCATCGATTTCACACTCGCGAACTGCTTACACTCTGGGCTACGCCAAATTTTAGTGCTGACTCAATACAAATCTCACTCTTTACAAAAACATTTACGAGATGGTTGGTCGGTGCTTAACCCCGAGCTTGGCGAATACATCACCAATGTCCCCCCACAAATGCGAACAGGTGATAGCTGGTACAGCGGTACGGCCGACGCCATTTATCAAAACTTGTATTTGCTCTCTCGCAGTGAAGCGAAGCATGTGGTGGTGTTGTCAGGCGACCATATATATCGTATGGACTACGCGCCAATGCTCAAACAACACAAAAAGAACGAGGCCGACCTAACCGTGGCGTGCATGGAGGTTTCGATTGACGAAGCCAAAGAGTTTGGTGTGATGGAGATAGACGAGTCTCTAGAGATCAATAACTTTACCGAGAAGCCGCGTTACCCTGCCTGTGTACCTGGCAGGCCGACTCGAAGCATGGCTTCAATGGGCATTTACGTCTTTGATAAAGAAGTGCTAACACAAGCGCTACTGGCGGACGCCGAAGATCCGAACTCAAGCCACGATTTTGGTAAAGACATTATTCCTAAGTTGGTCGGCAACAACAGTGTTTACGCATACAAGTTTGGGGATGAAGAAGGCCGAGTGACCCAAGATGCGTACTGGAGAGATGTTGGTACTATCGACTCTTATTACCAATCGAATATGGACCTGTTAAAGCCAGCTTCGCCTATCGATTTATATCAACCTGATTGGGCGATTCGTACTTACGAACCGCAGCTGCCACCCGCACGAACCATTGCTTCAGTTGAAGGTAATCAAGGAATATTCATCAACTCGATGATAGCGAATGGCGTTGTAATTGAAGGCGGCTCGGCGCAAAACTCAATCTTCTTCCCGAAAGTGAAAGTCAGCAATGCCGCGATTGTGATTGATAGTATTCTGTTTGAAGATGTTGAGATTGGAAAAAATTGCCACATACAAAACTGCATCATCGACAAGAACGTTAAGGTGCCTGACGGAACCCAGATCGGTCTTGATGGCCTTGCCGATGCGAAACGCTTCCACATATCAAAACAAGGCGTGATTGTGGTGCCCTCTTCTTACCAATTTGAAGAGTAACCTTTAACGTTGGAATAGCTTTGCTTGAAACGAAAAAAGGCAGCGAATTCGCTGCCTTCTTATTTATTCACACAGCTTCAGTTAAGCCTTAACTGTCCATGTATTCGATTAAACAGAAACCTTAGAAAGGCCCTAACTCAATCATTTGAGCAATCACAACAGAAACCAAAGCGCCTACCGACCAGAACAAGAACAGTGGTAAGAAGAAACGAACCCACTTGGTGTAAGGTACTTTTGCTATAGCCAATACCGCCAACAAGCCACCATTGGTTGGGTAAATATAGTTAGAAATACCATCACCCAATTGAGAAGCCAGTGCCGCCACTTGACGAGTCACTTCACCAATATCTGCCAACGGAATAATGATTGGCATGGTGATCACCGCTTGGCCACTGCCCGATGGAATGAACAGGTTGATCGTAGCCTGCGAGAAGTAGATCCCTGCTGCTGCCACAAGTTTAGAGCTACCAGAAATGATCTGTGCAAGATAGAAGATAATAGAATCAACAATCTTCGCGTCTTCCATAATGGTTAGCACTGAACGAGCAAAAAAGATGATCAGTACCGCGATCAATACGTCGCTAACACCTTTGGTCCAGTACTCACAAATCTTGTTCGGAGATAAACCCGCCACCAAACCCGGAATAATAGCCATCGCCACGAATGCACCCGCAATCTCGGTGAAGCCGAACCCCATCGTCAACGTGCCGAAGATCATGTATGCGAATACGCCCAAGAACGCGATGCCCGCAAGCTTTTCACGTGTGGTCAGTGTTTTCGCTTCAACATTTGATTCATAGTGGTAACCCGTGCCGTGTAACAAGCCTTTGGTCGGATCTTGCTTAACTTTGCGCGCGTAGTTAAGCACATACCATGCACCCGTTAACAACATGAACATACCAACAATAAAGCGGTACCACATGCCTGAATACATAGGCAGTTCAGCGATAGTGTGTGCAATACCCGTAAAGAATGGGTTAGCCAAAGCGGCCGCGAAACCGGCACAACTTGCCAGTAAAACAACGCCAAGTGCCGTAATCGCGTCATAGCCAAGCTTGATACAGATCGGGATCATCAAAGAGATGAAAATGACATCAAGTTCACGCATACCGGTGAAGGTAACGTTGAAGAAAATCGCCGTCATGATCACAGGCGCAATTACGTACAAGCCTTGCTTCTTTAGCTTAGTGGTTAGTGCAACAACGGATGCGTCTAACAAGCCCATGTGTTTGATAATGCCAAAAGCACCACCCACAAATACCACAACGCCCATCACGCCAGAAGCGGATTTGAAGCCTTTAAAAAATGATTCGAAAAAAGAGGCTAATGTTGTTGGGTTGCTGGTCAATTGTGTGTAGCTGTCTGGGTCGATAACCGTGCGGCCATTCATGACCACTCGCTCGAATTCACCAGCAGGGATGAAGTAAGTTGCAATTGCAGCAACGATCACCATGATAACCAAAGAGAGAAACGGGTGGTTTACTTCTTTCTCTGTGGGCGCTGCGTTAGCAGCTTGAGATGTAGGTACGGATGTAGATACCGTAGTCGTCATATAGACTCCTTATTTGTCAGCAACTAAGGTTCACTTAGCCGCCGGAGGGATTTTTGGAAAAACGAAACCCTTCACGCTGAACTAAGTTCGCGCTAATTTAGGTTGTTTCAAAAAGGCCTTTGATAGATGGTGCTCTCAAATGTACATAGTGAAGTAGTGAGAACTACTCTCTTTGCGTCCGAGCAAAATGCAGATGTTCAGCCAAGTCAGGCCAAACTGAATGAGGTCATTACAAGCAGGTAAACAGAAAAGTCTGTTTTGGTAATGCGTTTTTTATCAATTACAAAGACAAGCGGCGCATACTAGCACAACGAGTCATTAATTGTCAGAAAAGTGTGAGTTTCGTCATGCTTTGGTGAGCAAAAGAAAAGCGCCCACTAATAAGTAAGGCGCTTTTCTGCAATCGAATCGAGTTACTTAGGTGCTAATTCGTAGTTTTCTTGCATCTCATGAGGGGCAATCCCGTACTCATAATCCGCTAAGTAGCCATCCTTATAGACCTTCATTCCCTTCTCATCCCAGCTCACTTTGATCATCGCCGTGTTGCCATCTTCACTGCCTAACAGCTCCAGCATTTCTGCATCAATCTTAATGGCTTTGATGGTTTTAATACGCTTAAACGGCTTAAATTCAGTGGCCGAGAATACGATGGCCGAGCGATAACGCTTAAGCTTGAGTCCAATCGCAAAGATTCTCGATTGTTGCTCAAACTGCAACATATTGATCTAGGCTCAATTGATGAGTCTCGCATTTCAGAACTTGTGCGATTCAAAGTCGAAATGCCGGTTCGCTATGAAGGTGACATTAATTATTGGCGTCAGGGCGTCGAATTTCCTGTCGATCAACTGGCATCCAATAAAGAAGTCGATATTCGAGCACGCATTACCATACCCGAGTCTCAACTCACAGCAGGAGAGTTTCACTTCAATATGGAGTGGGCAGTTGAGTGTCTATAAATTAGTAACTTAAGCTGAGTTTTTAATCAAAGAAGAAAAAGTGAGTGAGCTGGAAAGAAAATCAATGGAGTGACAAGTTCGGAATTATAAAACCGATAAAGAGAGATTCACTGGGAATTCGCTGTAGGTTAGCGCAAATTATCAAGGATGGAGTTTTTTTGAACATGTCTTTAAAACACGAAACATAATATGCGATCAGTTCATCGGACTTTCAAGGGAGTAACAAGAGAATATTTGATAACACTGAAGTCAATCACACATGTGCTAATTCTCAGTTGGTTAATCTATCCGATGTTTGCTACGTTTAAATGACACAGTCATTGGAAAGGTATGATTTATGAAAATAAATGTTCAAACACATCATGTATCAATTAACGACGAGTCACGCAAAGACATCGAAGGTAAATTCGAGAAGATATCTAACCATTTCCCATCACTGATCAGTTGCGACATCATCATTACTAAAGAACACGGTCAACATCAGGTTGAAGTATTCACCAACTACGAAGGTGTACGAGTAACAGCAAAATCGACAGACGATGTTATGTACCCAGCTATCGCTGCAGCACTCAAGAAACTTGAAGCTGGCCTAAGTAACCGTAAGGGACAATTGAAAGCCGACCTACACGAGAAACCAACAAGCACGAAGCCAGAGATTGCTTCGGACATCATCCAAGAGATGAAATTGGTATAAATCGATAAGTAGTTAAAGCGAAATAACGAATAGAAACTTATTAAGAATTTCAAAGCCAGCATACGTTGCTGGCTTTTTCGATCTTAAAGCCAAGCAAACCTTCGCTTCTTTACCGTCCCTCGAATTCAGCTCAACCCCACATCATTATTAACGCCCTTAAGTTCTTAGCAGCTATAACAATCACTTGTGAGATTTGATACAGTTATAAGCAGAAATTTAGACCACAACGGAATGTTTATTATGAAGAAAATCGCGTTGATACTTTTCCTTGCTACTCAATTAATGGCTTGTACCGAGGTTGGCAGTGAAGCTTGGTGTGCGGATATGAAAGAAAAGCCTAAAGGTGACTGGACGGCTAATGAAGCGGGCGATTTTGCTAAACACTGTATTTTCTAATCACGTTAGCTTCTAATTCTACATTGGGCTGAATTAATACGCTCTGTGTAAACAATCCATGGAATAAGTGAGTTTTAATGGAACACCAACTAGACAACAACTGGAAGCACATCGAATGGGTATTAACCGACGTCGATGACACGCTCACTTGGCAAGGTTCACTCCCTCCAGAAACCCTGATTGCGTTACAAAAGCTGAGAGACAATGGAATCAAAGTGGTCGCTGTAACGGGAGCCTGTGCTGGTTGGTGTGACCATATTGCGCAGCTTTGGCCTGTCGATGCCGTGCTAGGAGAGAACGGCGCCTTCTTACTAGAGAAGCAAGATGGTGCATTACAACTCTCATCTGAAACACCGCTAGAACAAGCGCGTCAGAACCAAACAAAGCTAAAACAAGAAGTTGAAGCGATCTTGTTGAGTTACCCCGACCTCTCGCTAACTTTGGATCAATCTTACCGCTTGTGTGAGGTCGCGATTGATATCGGCCAAAACCGTAAGCCTGTTGATCCTGAAACTGTTCAAGCGGTACTCGAAAGAATACACGCTTTAGGCGCACACGCGACGGCAAGTTCGATTCATATCAACGCTTGGTACGGCGAACACTCAAAGAAAAACGCCGTGCACCGTTTCCTGGCTAATAAAGGCTTATCGCTTGAGCAAATCCACAATCAAGCCTGCTATGTCGGCGATTCAATGAATGATCAGCAGATGTTCGAATCACTTCCACTTACCGTTGGCGTGGCAAACATTCAACATTATTGGGATAAGCTAGAGCACCATCCAAGCAGGGTCATGTCGCAGCCTGGTGGCTATGGGTTTGCAGAATTTGTGGATGCGCTGCTGAGGCTTAAAAGTGAAGTAATTTAGATAATCGCTCAGACTTTGAAGCAAAAATCGCACAAGTTTTCACTCATACGATTTCATTCATGTCATGTCCATCGATTAAACGGGCTCAACGAACTTAGAGAATAATCATCCCATCTCGATAAGTCAGTGATGGTGCTACATCTTGACCAAGTAAGACTGGGCCATCGAGGTCGACGATTTCAGATTGAACGGCGATAGGCAGAGCTGCACGCATCGCCAGCGATGTACCGAGCATACAACCCGACATCAGCGTAAATCCTAGCCTTTGAGCTTCTTCAGCAAGTACCAATGCTTCGGTCAAACCACCTGTTTTATCGAGCTTGATGTTGACCATTTCATATTTGCCTAACAAAGATGAAAGTTGCGAAGTGGTATGACAGCTTTCATCAGCACACAGTGGTATCGGGTGCTTGATGTGCGCCAATGAGGCATCGTGCTGTTGGGGTAACGGCTGCTCGATCATCGCAATGTCAAATTCTACCAGTTGATTAAACAACTCTTCGAGATTCAGCCCCGTCCACGCTTCATTGGCATCCAGTACAATCTGAATATCTGCCGCAGCTTCTCGTACCGCGCGAACACGCTCTACCACTTGCTCTCCATCAAGCTTCACTTTTAAGAGTTTCGCTCCATTTGCGACATAGTCTCGAGCCTGAGTCGCCATCGCTTCTGGAGTGCCAATCGAGACGGTCATTGCTGTCACGATTTGATTCGGTAACTCAAACAGGCTATTTGGGAAGACCTGGTCATGTTGTTTGGCTTCAAGCTCCCAAAGCGCACAATCGACCGCATTTCGCGCTGCCCCTCCGGTCAATAAAGACTGAAGATGATCTCTTAGCTCTGCCGGATCGGTAACGCCTCGCTCAAACATACCTTCAAGAGCACTAGACGCTTGTTGGATTTGCGCTAACACAGACTCCGATGACTCGCCGTATCGTGGGTAAGGGGTGCACTCTCCCTGAGCTTGTTTGCCATCATGTTCAATATAAACACGAACAACGTGACACTCAGTTCGGCTGCCACGAGAGATGCGAAAAGCCGTTTGCATCGCGATAGTAATGGGTTCTGCTGTAATCTTCATAATTTCACTCGGTTGATGTTCGCTTTAACAAATGGAAACGTAGAAATGATGTAGTCGTTAAAGTGAATGTCGCAAATGATCAGTAATGTGTTGTACACCAAAACGCACAGGGTCCGTCACGGGCACTTGATAGAGTGTGGTCCATTCTTGGCATAATGTCTCAGCGTCTTCAATGCTAATTGCCGACGTGTTCAAGCAGATGCCAACCAATTTCACATCTGGATTCGTCAGTCGTGCCGCTTGTAAGTTGGCTTCAATCGTCTGTTCTATGCTTGGCAATTGAGCATGAGGAAGGTTACGAATATGTGGTCGCCCGACTTCATGGCACAACACCAAAGCATCGGCTTGTGCGCCATGTAATAACCCCAAACTCACGCCTGCAAACGAAGGGTTGAACAAAGAACCCTGCCCTTCAATGATGTGCCACTCGTGGTCGGTAAAATCGGGGCTAATCGCTTCAACCGCGCCGGAAATAAAATCCGCAACCACCGCATCAATCGAAATTCCGCTGCCTTCAATCAAAATACCGGTCTGCCCTGTCGCTTTAAACTGAGCAGATGTTCCCGCTTGTTTAAGCGATTTTTCAATCGCTAATGCCGAGAACATTTTGCCTACTGAGCAATCTGTTCCGACAGTAAGCAGGCGCTTACCCTGACGAGGCTTACCGTTACCAACCTTTAGAGAACCATCAAAATGGCGTACATCATGAAGCTTAGTCAATCCTTGTTGCTGCATGTCAGAAAGCGGTGAAAATTCACTCAATCGTTGGTGCATGCCAGATGCAATCTCATATCCCATTTCTGCAGCGGCCATAATGGTTGACTGCCAAGAATCAGGAATAACACCACCCGGATTTGCGGTACCAATCACTAGCGTCTTCGCGCCCTGCGCTTGCGCCTCTTGCAGGGTCATATCCGTTAAGCCCAGTGAAACGGTATCACCCGTTAAACGCAGTTGACCTAGGCAGATTTCTGGTCGCCATTGATGAATACCGCGAGCTGTTTTTGCAGCGAGTGGGTCAGTAACATCCCCAAGAAAAAGAAGGTAAGGTTGAGCGATCGACATGAGTATTCCTAATTAATAAGCCCTTGTATGGGTTTACTTTAATTAAGAACTTCGAAGCTGCCGAATGCCTATTTATGGCGAGCCTATAACCTTAAGTTATAGGGTGAGTATGGATTTTCAATGAAGCGATAAATTGCTTAACGGAAATCGACTGAGGGGTGTGCTCTGCGCAAAGCATCGATACCGAAAATTGGATGTCTGGTTGAAGCGGCAACACACAGACCGCATCGTCATTTTGATATTGCTCTGCCGTCCACGGATCAACAATCGCAAACCCCGCTTGGTGCTTGACCAGTTCCGCAGCGGCGCTATACCCACGTACAGATATCGGGTGGTGATAATGCTGCTCACGTGCAATAAGGCGTTGATGTAACAGGAGGCCTAATGGATCGCGGCTATCGAGCCCGATGATTGGCAGCGGATAATTGATCAGATCATCTAACGTTAATTCCGCGGGGAAATGATCAACCGTATTGGAAGGAACCAAAACCTTTAGTGATTCGGTTAATAGCGTTTCACTTAATATCGCAGGCGGTGCTTCATCGCCAAACGCGATAGCAATATCAAGCTCATGCTTTAATAACCCAGCACACAGCTCATCACGGTTTGCAGTCAGCAACTCAAAAGAGAGCTCTTGCTTACTGCCATTTTGCTCGCGAGACATTTGGGCGATTACCTGAGTTAGTAATTTAGTCGCCAGTATCGGCGGCGCACCAATGCGTAAATGCTGATGGCCTTGCTTCACTTTGTTGGTCAGAGATCGAAATTGCCCCAATTGCTGATACACCTTTTCCGCTTCTGGCAGTAAGGTTTTTGCCTCAACCGTTGGCACCAACCGCCCTTTAACTCGTTCGAATAAGCCAAACCCAAGTTGTTGCTCCGTGTGCGCCAAAATACGGGTCACGTTTGGTTGCGACACATGCAAGCTGCGCGCGGCTCCAGATACGGTTCCGGTCTGCATAATGGCGTAAAAGACTTCCAATTGTCTTAGGTTCACATTGATGTCCTTATGGTTCGCGAAACAAATCTAGGGTTTGGCTTTTCTTGTATTAGCTAAGCTGTTTATCGGTCTAGCTAGCGTTTTGCGTGAGTCTATTTTAGTAGCTCAGCTATCGTAGGTTGAAGTATCTCAGCCCAAGTTTGATAAGCCTTCGCATTCAAATGCAGATCATCACACGAGTACTTGTTCGACAACAGCTTATTAGGCGACAATACTGAATTCACATCTAAGAACGCAATGCCTTGCTGTGTACAGTACTCGCTTAGCTTGCTATTGAGCAGTTCAACCGACGGATTTAAACCTTGCAGTTTAGAGCCAACATAAAGCGTTGATTGCACCAATATGCGAATCTCATTTTCTTGCCACACCTTAAGCATATCAATGTAGTTCTGGTAGATATGGTCGACATCATAACCCTGAGCTAAATCGTTTATCCCTGCCATAAAACACACCAGCTTTGGCTTCACATTCAACGTGGTATCAATACGGCGCAACATGCCAGTTGTGGTGTCACCCGCTAAGCCACGGTTGACCATCGAAACATCGCGAAAGATATCCGCCCACGGGGCCCATTCGGTGATCGAATCACCAAACATGACTAGGTCTGCACTTGGGGAAAAATGGCGATGGTTATCTGATGTCATGATGTAACGACTCATACTGTGGCCTCGTTGCTGAATCTCAGACTGAAGAGCGACTGCCTTGAGGATCTCGCTATCTGGCGTGGCGCTATCAAATTGAGCTAGCAATCCTTCGATATGAGGCTTAAAAGGGCTAAGACGAGTACTCAGTTGATGATGTTCTTTAAGGGAAGATAACCTCTCTAGTAATGCATACAAAGAGCGGTTTTGACCAACTTCTTGGAATAACTGATAGAGATCGAGGACAGAGTGTTGCTGTAGCGCGGCAAGTAATTGCTTGTCTTCCATGGTGTTATCTAACCCTTCAATTATCTGATGATGAACTCAAGATAATATCCGATTGCGTACGGGATAGATAACACTAGAAGCAGAGAATTACTTTTCTTTGATTAGCAGATGGTTACGGTTATCACGGCTTTTCTTAATCAGTTCGTTGCTCTCATCCATTTCATCAGATTTAGCAAGACGATCGTAAAGCAGCACATTCACTGTCGCTGCCAAGTTCATGCAGCCAACTGTTGGTACGTACACAACATGATCGGCTCTGTCGGCGACATCTTGAGAAATAGAGCCGTCTTCAGGGCCAAAGATATAAATGGCATTTTCTGGGTGTTTAAAACGCGGTAGTGGTGTTGCACCTTCTGCGAGTTCTACGCAAACGATCTTAGTTTCTGGATCAAGATTGTCTAAAAACGACTCAACACCAGTCAACGGGATAGTACGCGCAGCACTCTTAGTATCGGTGTGGAATTTTGCGGCTTTTTCGTAGCGTTGCCCTGTGTATTTAACTTCGTCGACTTGGTAACAACCAGCCGCACGCATAACAGCACCAACGTTTGTCGGGCTCTTTGGGTTAGTTAAACCAATAGTCACATGGCTTTTGTTCATGAATCTTTCTCACTTAACGAATAGACATAGCAGGGTGCTACAAAGCGTCGCATTCTACCAAAGCAGCGCCAAATTCAAAAGCATCGTAACAAACCGCTCTTTTTATCATTAAGCCCCTAGTTGCAAGGCTTCTAACGTCAAAAACCTAACCGCCATCATGTTTATAAAACAAAAACATTTCTGGATAACAATTCAACAACAAGTCCATTTACATTTTAAAACCACATTAATAATGTGTTGAAAATTGCATGAGATAATCACACAGGAAGCGTGACATGACCCTAACCATCAAAAACCGCCTTTATATTCTCTCTTTCATTCCGTTGCTACTAATGGCAATTGGCATGATGAGCGTGACGTATATGAAGAGCACCGAGCTAACCGCACAGCAAGTTGAATCGACGCGTAGCAATATGATGGCGATGAAAGAAAAGGAACTCAAAGCGTATCTACAAATGGCCTACTCTTCGATCAGCCCATTTTTGGATAGAGGTGCAACATTAGAAGAAGCCTTACCAACATTAAGAACACTCGAATATGGCGAATCTGGCTACATCTTTGGCTACGACTCTAAAGGCGTTCGAGTGGTTGTTGGACAAAACAACGATGGTATTGGTAACAACTACTACGACCTGCAAGACAAAAAAGGCAACTACCTGATTCGTGACTTGATCAAGAACTCAAAGCTTGGTGAATTCACCACCTACTACTTTCCAAAACTTGGTCAATCCGAAGCCCTACCGAAACTGAGCTACTCGATATTCGTTCCCCAGTGGGACTTGATGCTAGGTACAGGCTTCTATACTGACGACATCGATGCGGTCATCGCAGAGATGAAAGAGAGCTCAAATGCTGCGTTACAAAGCTCATTGACGGCCATCGCTATATTCTGTGGTTTGATTGCCCTAGTAGTTGCTGTGTTTGCCGTTGCCGTCAACCGTACCATCATGCAACCACTCGAGCAGTTTGATCGTTCAATCAGCGCATTCGCGAGTGGCGAAGCTGACTTAACCGCTCGAATGGAAACCTTCAAAGCGCCCGAGTTCACAAAACTCAGCGAGAACTTCAATGCCTTTGTGGCAAGCCTGCAAACCATCATTCGCAGCGTAAGCGATGTCGGTCAGCAAGTCGTAGCCGAGACATCTAACATGTCTTCTCGTGCTGCGCAGGTCGACGAGATTGCTACAGGGCAACGTGAAGAGACAGAACAAGTTGCAACAGCGATGACTGAGATGACCACAACGGCGCAAGAGATCTCGAGCAACGCTAGCCAAGCGGCGGATTCCGCCAAGCTTGCAGAGGGCAATGCAAAAGAAGCGCAACAGATCGTAAACGCAGCTGCAGATTCGGTGGCAGGCCTAGCGAGCGAAGTATCAGAAGCGAACACCGTGGTGTCTCGTTTAGAAGGCGATGTACAAAACATCTCCTCTTCATTGGCGGTCATCCAAGACATTGCCGAGCAAACTAACCTACTCGCGTTGAATGCCGCGATTGAAGCTGCACGTGCAGGCGAACAAGGTCGTGGGTTTGCTGTGGTTGCCGATGAGGTTCGTAAACTGGCAAGCCGTACTCAAGAAAGCACTGGCGACATTCACAAGATGATTGAGCAACTTAAAGCTGCCTCAGATGCTGCTGTGAAAGCGATGGATTCAAGTCAAAACCGAAGTGCGCAAACCGTGGAAGAAGCGAATGCCGCAGCCAAAGCACTGGCGAAGATCCAAGCGTCGATTGATACCATCATGGACATGAACTCGCTTATTGCGACAGCCACTGAACAGCAAAATATTGTAGGACAAGAAATATCTCAACGCATCGTGGTGATTTCTGACCAAAGCTCACAATCGGCAGAACTCGCGAATCAAAACCGTACAGGTAGCCAAAACCTCAACAGTCGTGCAAATGAGCTGTATCACTTGGTGGATCGCTTCACCGTCTAATACATTTTCGGTCTAGTAAGCCGTAATCAAACGATAATTAATCCTAAAACACGCCGGGCTTCAGAATCTCTATTCTGAAGCCCGTTTTTATCGGTGGAGGTTTTAAGCCATACACTAATCCAATTGCTCAGAAAGGAAGTCCACCAGCAGGCGAACCTTTGAAGATAAGTTGCGGTTCTGAGGATAAAGCGCCCAGATCCCTTCTTTGTCATCTCGATAATCGGACAGCACCTCAACCAACTCACCAGAATCAAGGTCTTCACTCACATAGTATTCAGGCAACTGCACCAAGCCAATGCTCTGCTTAGCTGCGTCTAACAAGGCTAAACCACTGTTGCACTTAATGCGTCCGTTAACACGAACTGAGCGAGGGCGTCTATTTTCTTTGAAACGCCAATGTTCAAATCCACCGACTAAACATTGGTGATTATTTAATTCAGACAATGTATGCGGCTCGCCATAACGTTCAATATATTCAGGGCTAGCACATACATAGAGTTGGCGTTGAGAGAGCTTCTTTGCCACAAGGCTTGAGTCTTCTAATCGGCCAAGACGAATCGCCACATCAACACCCGAATCGATAAGATCGAGCTTTTGATTGGTCAGCATCAGCTCAAGCTCTACTTGCGGGTGAAGCTTTAAGAATTGATGCAGTATTGGGGCGAGTTGGCGCTCACCATAAGTCACAGGCGCGGTGACTTTCAGTAAGCCTTTGGGTGTGGATTGCATCTGCGTGACCGCAAGCTCAGCAATTTCTAAACCTTCGACCAACAACTTACATTGTTGGTAATAGAGTTGCCCAGCCTCTGTTAGAGACACCTTTCGAGTCGTTCGATTGAGCAGTTTCACTGCGAGTCGTTCTTCGAGGTTTGCCACCCTCCGACTGATTTGAGCCACCGACGTAGCGAGTTTCTGCGCCGCACCAGTAAAGCTTTCACGCTCTGCCACTGCAACAAACTCACTTACCCCTTCCCAATTGGCCATGCCTTTACCTTATGCTGAACTTTGGTTACCCATACAGTGTATTGAAGTTAGATATCAGTGTCACCTTGCTTGATTTGCGCTGGGCATAAATCTTCGGCACCTAAAGTCATTCCCTTACAGAACCATATTTTTGTCCTAACATTAATCTCATCCCCTATTGCTAGGGTGAGAATCTCTAAATCACCAGTACAACAAGGTAAGGTATCCCTATGAAGAAATTAATCATACTTGCATCAACTCTTGTACTCAGCACCACAGCGTTTGCAGCAACTAAAACAACAATTCAAGAAACAACGTTAAAATCTGACACATATGCTAGTGAAGCCGAAGCATACGATGCAGGCACCAACCTTATGGATGAGTTAAGCGAAAAAACACCTTTTGAGCTTTCAAGAGAACTGCCACAGTTCCAACAGACAACCAAATACGATTCGTTCAAGATTGATGATGCGAATATGGAAGTGAAAAAAATCACTAACATGAACGGCGACATCCATTACCAAGCGAACGTAAAAGTTGACTACCGTTACACATACAAAGACGGACGTAGCAGCTAACACTGAATGATTGATTTGGTCTAAAAACGGATCACCTAGTCAAAAGACTGATCACCTAGTCAAAAAGAAAGCCCGCACTCATAGAATGCGGGCTTTCTTGTCGTTCAACGCTAATTAATGGAATTCAAAATGAGCAACTATTATCAGCTCATATTCGTCTGTCTAATTTTGAAAATTACACTTCAAACTGAGACACAAGGCTATCAAGCGCTTCACACTGTTCGGCCAATGCCATACATGCATTTTCTGCGCTGCTCGCCATTTCGACCATTTGCATGGTGCTTTCAGCAATGCGTTGAACATTCTTATTCACTTCTTCAGACACTTGAGACTGTTGCGAAGCCGCCGTAGCGATTTGTGTGTTCATGTCATTCATCTTGCCGATTGAGTTGCGAATCTCACTCAATGAAGACGCCGCCGTTCCTGCCTGAACTATGGTTTTCTCGCCACTCACTTTGCTTTCAGTCATCACGCCAACCGCGTGTTTCGCGCCAACTTCTAAGCGTTCAATCATTGATTGGATTTCGCCTGTACTGTCTTGAGTTTTGCTCGCAAGCGCACGAACTTCATCAGCCACAACCGCAAAGCCACGACCTTGTTCACCCGCTCGTGCCGCTTCAATTGCCGCATTCAAAGCAAGTAGGTTGGTTTGTTCTGCAATACCTTTGATCACGCCAAGGATTGAGGCGATGTTCTTCACGTCTGTGTCCAGTTCTTGAACCACACCACCCGCGTTCTCGATATCTTGCGCAAGGCGTTCAATCGAAGTAACAGTTAAGCCAAGCGTAGTATCAGCCGATTCCACTTCATGGTTTGCAACGTTACTTGCGGTTGCTGCGTCTAATGCATTACCACTCACCACTTCACTGGTTGCTTGCATCTCATGAACCGCCGCCGCGACTACTTCACTTTCACGCTGTTGGTTCGATGAAAATTCAGCAACACTTTGCGTTAACGATTTAATGTTTTCCATCTCAGCGCGTACCGCATTCGATGTGAAGATCACTTGTTCGACAGTAACATGGATCTTGCCAACAAACTGGTTGAAAGCGGAACTCAAACGAGCAATCTCATCATTACCTTCGACCTTCATACGTTGAGATAAGTTACCGTCGCCTGATGCGATCTCATTCATCGCTTTTTCTACGTTCTGGATTGGCTGAACAATAAAGCGATTCGATAACCACATCGCGAAAAGTGCAGCGAAAACAGCAACCGCCATACCCACTTCTATGATCAACTTACTTGATTCAATAGAGTCATCGGCTTGTTGACGAAGCTCTTTCTGCTTCAGTTCGATCAGAGTTCGAATATCGCGTAGTTGAGTACGAATGATCGCAAACTCAGCATCGAGCGCTGACGAGTAATCAATATTGTATTGGTCTGCGTTTGCTGGATCAGCGAACATTGGCTCGTGCAGTGCCACCCACTTGCTCATCGCGTTAACGAGCTTTGATAACTCGCCACGTGAAGATGGATCCAACACACCCGCTTGATACAAGGTTTCGACACTTTGAAAACGAGGAACCGCTTTGTAAGCGTTGTCTTTAAATTCAAACTTTTGGTACTCGACCGCCGCTTGGTCTTTAGCAAGCAACAGACCTTGTGCCGAAGCGATAATTTGGTAGATATCTCGGTAGCCATCTTCTAGGTTGTCTAGCACTGGCTGAACCACATTATTGAGCTCGTTATTAATCGCAGCTTGAGCATTTGATCTGATAACGTTGAGCACAGTAACGGTAGAAAAAACAATCACAATCACCAACAGCGGGATCGCGATTTTACTCTTAATCGAAAGATTATTGATATTCATTGGGATTAATAACCACACTTCAAATAGGGATGCGCGCGCAATATACAGCACACATATGAAATCCCGCTAAGCTTTTGTGAGCTTCATCTCATAGCAAACGATACCGTAAATTCGTGTGATGGTTTTTAATCAAAGGTTCACTTTCGGCGACTAAAATACACTCTGATTTAGACTTATTTGCTGCTGATACGCGCAAATACTGGAGAAGTGTTAGAAATAACACCATAATGTAGGGCTCTAAAATAAGTAGGTAAGAACATGAAAATTTGTGGTGTTGAAATCAAAGGTAACGATGCAGTCATCTGTCTTCTTTCTCTATCAGATGGTGTATTTAACATTCCTGATTGCCGAGTTTCTAAAGTTTCAATTAGCGACGCAAACGACACACAGAATATGAAAGACTTTCAATTCTCTTTTGCAAAGTTAATGGAAGATTACCAAGTAGACAAAGTTGTAATTCGTCAGCGCCAAACTAAAGGCAAATTTGCTGGCGGTGGCTTTGGGTTCAAACTAGAAGCAGCGATTCAACTGATCGACGGCCTAGACGTAACCGTTGTATCACCAGCAGACATCAAAGAGAGCCTTAAGCGTAACCCTCTAATGATGAAGTTCAAAGAAACTGGCCTTAAGCAATACCAAGAAGCACCGTTTACAACGGCATACGCTTGCTTGATGAAGCGCTAATCAAAAGTCGCTAGCCAATATTTGATACAGAAAGAGCCTGAATATTCAGGCTCTTTTTTGTTTCTAGTCATCGATTTTTAGTAGGATGAGTTTTGGTATACAAACTACCGCTCTAACACTGTTCGACTGCGAGCCTTAATCCATTCTGGCTTCCTCACCACCAAATAAACTGCAGCTGCCGACAACGCAAAGCCCATTGCACCATAGATATCGAATGATTCACCGAAAATAAGCCACGCTTGGATTGCTGTCGTCGGTGGCACCAAGTAAAAGACCGAAGCCACACTTGAAGATGCACCGTGCTCTACCATGTAAAGCAACAATAGGATGGCAACACAAGACAGAACGACCACCAGCCAAATTAGAGTCAACGTGAATTCTATCGTCCAGTTTACTTGCATAGTTTCGTAACGCATTGCGAACGGCAGAAACAACGCGGCAGAAGCCAAATATTGCACCATCGCACCGCCGACCATATCTGTCCCCTGACAGAAGCGCTTCTGATACAAAGTGCCGCAGGTAATACCCACCAAAGAAACCAAACACAATAACGTTGCCAAGCCTTTTTGGTCGTCTGACTGCCATTCAATATTGCCCATCAACACCAAACTAATACCCGCAAAACCAAGCGCTAACCCCAACCACTGTGCAAAATTAAAACGCTGAGAAGTACAGCTGATCATAATCAATGCGGTAAGAATCGGTTGTAAGCCAACAAGTAGAGAACTCAACCCGGCAGGCATACCTATATCAATCGCCAGATAGGTGCCACCAAGGTAGAAACCATGAATCAAGATGCCAACCACACTTGCGTGGAAGAATGCTCGACCACGAGGAATACGACGCTTAAGGATTGCAATCAAAACCAAGAACAGCGCCACGTTGGCTACCATCCTCAATGAAAGTAATGTTGCGGGTTCCGCGTATTCCACACCAAGACGTGCGCCGACAAAACCTGACGACCACAATATTACAAACACAAACGGAATCATTTTAATCAGCATTACAAACCTCTGGTCAACTCTTCATCAATGCTGTTACCTTAGTTGGGTACAGATAACTAATAAAGATACAGATATAACACTTTGAATGGTTACAGATTGAGAGTGAGCAACGAGGGAGAAAAACGTGGAAGCAGAACTCAGCGGCAATAAATACCTTGCTACCGAACAACATATTAAGGCTCAGATCGATAAGGGGCTCTTTCATCCAGACGATCGCCTTCCCTCGATCCGCCAGTTAAGCGAACAGCTTGGCGTAAGCAAAAATACCGTAATTCGCGCCTATCAAGAACTGGAAGCCACAGGCTGGGTTTATTCAGTACCTAAATCTGGCTATCGCGTGAAAGCACCGAACACCACCAGCTGGGATGCATCAAGCCAACCTCAAAAAGTCGATCTGTTGTCTGTCACCAAATCGGTACTCTCTCGTCCAAAAGGTCGCCTGAAACTGTTGGCAGGCTCCGCGCACCCGAACATCAACAATCCTGCGATTCGTAGCTTGTATGCCGAGATTGGCCGTCACAGTCGATTACAAACTCAGCTTCCCGGTTATTACCAATTACCCCCCGGCGACGAGCAATTAGTAAAGCAATTGTTAAAGATCACTCATGATCTTGGTGTGCCTGCGGGATCGAAAGAGATTGCAATTACTCATGGTGCTCAACAGGCGATCAGTCTAGCTTTGCGTGCGCTCACCAAGCCCGGCGACATCGTGGCGGTCGAGTCGCCCTGTTATTTCGGTAATCTACTTTTACTTGAATCACTTGGATTGCAAGCCCTTGAAATCCCAAGCAGCGTTAGCCACGGTATTGATATACCATCCCTACAGAGTGCGTTGGACAAATGGGAAGTGAAAACCTTACTGCTAACGCCAAACTTTACTAATCCAACCGGTTCACGGATGCCATTGGCGAATCGAAAAGCATTACTGGAGATCACCGGATCTTTACCAATTATCGAAGACGATGTGTTCGGTAACTTGGCGTTCGATACACCAATCGCTAGCCTCAAAGAGCTTGATGACCAAGATAGAGTCATCTACGTCAACTCACTGTCTAAAACCTTAGACTCACGCTTGCGAATCGGTTGGTTATTGTCGGGGCGCTACCAACCTTTAGTCGAAAAGTACCTTTTATGCGACAACATGGGCAGCTCAAACCTGATGCAATCCGCGGTAGGGCAATTCCTCACTACCGGTAAATATCGCAGCCACTTATCCAAAATGAAACGGCTCTACCAAACCAACCAAAAGCAATTCCAAAGCCTGTTAATACAAGCACTAGATAGCCACCCACACCTTGTCGGGCAATACCACCTATCAAAACCGGAAGGCTCTTTTTTAAACTGGATAACACTGCCTGAATCGGTCGATAGTTATGCCGTCTACCAAGATTGTTTAAAGCACAAATTAGGGATTTTACCCGGTACAGTATTTGGCACCAATGACCAATATAAACACTGCTTGCGCTTCACTGTCGCCAACATTGAAGAGAGCAAAGAGTGGAAAGAAGGGGTTGTGACATTAGCGAAGATAATCGCTAAACATACACCTTAACCAGATTAGGCCCACATAGCCCAAACAACAAAGCCCTACTCAACTGAGCGGGGCTTTCATCATTATCAGGTTTTGATTTGGTTAACGGTAATTAACCTTGCCAAGCGAACTGTTCAAATACTTTGTCGACTGGCGTTTTAGCAACGTGGTTTACGTAATTACTGATCACTTTCTGAGACAGGCCAAGAATCACTTCTAACACTTGTTGTTGACCGTAGCCCGCTTCGAAAAATGCTGCCATTTCACTTTCAGGCACATTGCCGCGGTTACGCACCATGCTCAGCGTAAAATCATGCAGTGCTTGCAATTTTTCAGTGGGTAGAGCCGTGCGATTACGCAGTGCTTCGGTGATTGCAGGATCAACCTTCATTGAATGTGCGATACCTGTGTGCGCTGGAACGCAGTAGTGACATTCGTGTTCAACGTTGATGGTTTGCCAAACAACCGTTAGCTCTTCAGCATCGAAAGATGAGTCACTAAATGCCTGATGAAGCTGGGTGTAAGCCTTAAGTGTGTTTGGAGATTCAGCCAACACACCAAACAAGCCCGGCACTCTGCCCATCTGCTTTTTAGCGCCCTCAAGAATAGGTTGGCTTTGCTCTGGCGCGGATTCTACTGAGTGAATTTTGAAGTTGCTCATTGCTCTATCCCTATCAATTTTCGGTTCTAAAGTTATTCAATCACGGAGCAATTAATGAATGTTCTCCGTTGGTGTAAAAACAATATAGATCAAACAAGAACGATCGTTCAAGTGTTATTTTGAACAGTTGTTCAATTTATACATTGAAGCCAGAAGAATGTCTTCGTTCATAACAAGAAAGCCCAACAGGCAAACACCTGATGGGCTTTCTCTTTTTCTCAATTTTTTTGCAAGCGGCTACCAATATTCTGCGTGGGCCAAGCCTTTAACACAGCTCGACTTGCCACTTGTTACTTTGATTTCACCACCAGTTAACAATTGAGCCAACCAACCGTGAGGGAAACTCAATTCAAAGGGCGCTGGGACCTGCTCAACGGTAATTTGCCCAAAGCCCACTTTTGAATAGTAGTCAGGATCACCGTACGTCACTGCAAGCTCAATACCCTGCTCTTTTAGAAACTGCAAACCGAAGTTAATCAGGCGCTGACCAATACCACGCTTTTGCACCTGAGTGCTCACCGCGACTGGCGAAAGCAAATATGCCTTGGTTTCATCATCAAATGAAAGCGGCGTAAAGATAATCGCACCCACAATCGTGCTATCCGCATCCGACTCACTAGAATCGTCTTCAATTAGCTCATAAACATACTTCTTTTTAACTGAATTTTGCCAATTTCTAAATCATTCAATAATGGACGAACGTTAACTAAACGATAAATAAACTCACCGAGTGAATACTTAAATCAACCACACATATACACCAGAAATTCCTGCTTAAATTTTTTAGAAAAATTCAAAATTTATTAGAAATTAACCCCTAACTTTACTGAGTATTTTGTTAGTCTTGGAAACAATTATTTACAATCCAAACAAAATTTAATTGGATCGCTTGAGGTTGTTTTTCTTGAATATGAAATTATTCGGCAGTTCTTTGATTCTGTCAGGAACTGCATTAGGGGCTGGCATGCTTGCTATTCCCATGGTGTTGGCCCAATTTGGCTTCATGATCAGCTCAGTGCTGATGCTACTTATCTTTATCGGCACCACATACTCTGCACTCCTCCTGGCAGAAGCATGCACTAAAACTAAAGACAACAGTGGCATGAGCAGTGTTGCTTACCTCACTCTGGGCAGCAAAGGTAAACACTTTATCAATGCACTCTTTTACCTGTTGCTAGTATGCATGTTGATCGCTTATATCTTGGGTGTCGGTGACATCATTCATAAGCTACTGCTCGACGTTGGTGTCGATGTATCAGCATCCGTTGCGTATACCATTTTCAGCCTATTGATGGGTGCTATCGTCGTCTCGGGCAAGTCTTATATCGACAAACTGAATCGCGGGCTATTCATCTTGATGGTCGTGATGCTGTTTATCGTTATCGCGTCGTTGTTTAGCAACATTCGCCTTGATTACCTTACTCAAACCAGCCAATACACAGCCAATGATGTGGTGCAATACAGCGCGGTTATCTTTACCAGCTTTGCCTCTATGGTGGTGATCCCATCACTGGTGATCTACAACCGTGAAGCGACTCAAAAGCAGATCCGCAATATGATTCTGCTTGGCTCAGTGATTCCATTAATTTGCTACCTGACTTGGTTATTCGCGATTATCGGCAACCTCGGCACAGACGCGATCAGCCAGTTCCACAATATCTCTGAGTTGATCTCTGCGTTCAGCGGCCAATCTGCTTGGTTGAAAGTGGTGATCGCTCTGTTCTCTGCTCTGGCCTTGGTGACTTCTTTCCTCGGCGTGTCGATGGCGCTTTACGACCAAAACAAAGATGCGGTGACCAACAACAAAGCGTTGGCTTATGCGCTAACCTTCATCTTACCTTTGGTATTAGCTGAGCTGTTCGCTAGCCAGTTTGTAAGCATGCTGGACTATGCAGGTATGGTGCTGGTGTTCCTAGCTATCTGGGGCCCACTCGCAATGGTAGTTAAGGTTCGCAGACCTGACTTCCCTCACCTACAAACCGAAGGCAGCTACACAGCAGCCGGTGGCGACACGGCATTAATGGCGACATTTGGTTTTGGTGCGTTGATTTTCGTGTCTTGGTTTATGGGGTAGATCCCCATTGAATGGACTATCTGTTGCCATTTAGAAGACAGCAGATACAAATAGCCCGTTAGTCCTGCTATTAAAAGTAGAGACTAACGGGCATTTTACTTCTTATTGGAGTGCTTGCTAGTTAGCTCTTAAACGTACTCGCAATATCTTTCAATGAAGCTGCTAACTGAGCTTGTTCTTTGGCTGTTGCAGCTATTTGCGTTGCACCTGTCGTAGATTCTGTCGACTTCTGCTCTACTGCCATGACGTTTTGAGCAATATCTTGAGTCACTACCGCTTGCTCTTCGGTAGCGGTTGCGATCTGCTCAGTCATGCTAAAGATCTCGCTCACCGATGCTGAGATACCTTGTAAGGTGTGTTCCACCTCTTTTGAATCCTCAACCGCTTTAGACGACATCTTCTGACTGTTATCAATCACATTAAACGCGGTTTGCACATCAGACTGTAACGAGCTGATGAAACCTTCAATTTCAGCTGTCGACTGCTGAGTACGCTGTGCTAACGTGCGAACTTCATCAGCCACTACCGCAAATCCACGACCTTGCTCACCCGCTCTTGCCGCTTCAATTGCCGCGTTCAATGCTAACAAGTTAGTCTGTTCAGCGACGGACTTAATCACATCAATCACACTGTTGATGTTATTACTGCTCTCGTGTAAGTGCGTGATCTTTTCCGCTAGATCATTAATTTCAGATGCCAGTTTTTCGATAGAGTGGTAAGAGTTTTGAACCGTACTCAAACCTTCTTGAGACTGCTCATCGACCAGTTTAGCGGAACTTGCTGTCTGCTGAGTTTTAGCCGCCACCTCATTTACCGTTGCTGATAACTCTTCTGTCGCCGTCGCAACCAAGCCAATTTGGTCTTGTTGTTGCACTAGCGTGTTCGAATTGTAGTGACAGGTTTGTGAGGTTTCTTCAGCGGCTGAAGCTAAGGTCAGACTCGACTGAGACAGGTTGTCGATAACGTTTGAAAACTTCTCTAGCGTTTCGTTGAGTGCCGAAGAGATCTGTCCAAGCTCGCTGTTGCCAACGAACTTAGCGCGAACTGTTAAGTCGTTGTCATTACGAACCTTAGACAACATCACTGTAAGATCTTTTACTCTCATCGTCAGGTCGCTGATCGCCTTATAGCTCACGAAGGTCGCGAACAAGGTTATCAAAGCAAACAGACCAATACTCATCATCATCGCAGACTGCGCCTCTGACATTTTTTTCTCTGTCAGTGCGATAAGCGACTCTGCTAGGCGGTTTTCTGTTTTCTTTAGCTGAACAATACGAGCGGTAGATTGCGAGAACCAGTACACAGGATCAACATCAAAACCGCTCATCTTAGATTCAGCCAAACCACGAAGCTTTTCTACTTCTGCCACCGAACGATCATTCAATTGCTGTTCAAAGAAACGAACGTTAGCTGGGTTACTCAATACCTCAAAGTTTGAGAAATAGGTATTTTGCTCAGTCACCAAAGAGATGAATTTAACCAACATGCCTGGGCCAAATTCATTTTTAGAGAAGGTATTATTTAGGACAGCACGCTCGATACCCGCTCGCTCTTTACCTTGTAAAAAGTTGTAGTAAGCGATGGTTTCAGTGGTGATGGCAGCATCAGAGCTAAGCTCAGTAATTAACGCCGATACGCTCAGCAGCTTTGCATTCAGTTTGGTGTAGTAACCCAAAGCTTCAGACAGAGGAATCGATTGAGAATCCACTCGATTTCGAATAGAAGTAATTTGATTTAGGCTTTGGCTTATTTCAGTGTTCAGCCGAGTGATCTGCGGTAAATCGATTTCAGCAGATTGCCAGTATTCAGTTTTCAGATTACGTCTATTATCTGCACTGGCTCTTTGTGCACGTAGTTCACTGACAAACTTAGTGCCCTGTGAGCCGATAAACCCAGCCGTCATTCCACGCTCTTTTTGTAACTCATGCACAAGTTCACTGTACACAACCGACAAACGGGTAAGTTGGTTTAATGAAGACAATTCACTGGTGGTTTCTACGCCTTTTGAAATCGCAGAAACGCTAAGCCATAGAAATCCCAAGATCGGTAAAATAAGCAAAGCGATGATTTTTTGCTTAAAAGACATATCGGTTAATTTCATTATCATTTCCCTAGCAGCTAACAAATCTTTTCAGTCATCTAACTCGCACACCCTTAATAAGATGCGCCTCAATTGTGACTGTATAATTATTCAACTTGATCAATGTGCATCAATTACCGTGCCACACAGATCGCGATGCGATGAAGGTAACATTTAACCTTACAAAATTCATTGATTTACCGATAAAACTGTTAGCTAAGCGACCTAACGATACCCAAAACACATGCGACAACATTTTATTGACGTAAGCGACTGAAATCTGACACACTTTAACTACCCAAAAGGGGTAGACCTGCACCAATTATGTGCTCAGAGAAAACGATATATTCAGAACTAACTATAGATTCAACGCTCACCAGCGATTGATTCACAACTAATCAACTCCCTATTCTGCGCTGATTAACTGTCTATTCCTCGTTAACTAAATATGTATAATGCCGAATTATCAAAGTAGAGATTCGCAATAAATATGCGACAACAACTGAGAGATATTGTATGGATTGTCCCGCTTGCGAAGAACATATCGGTTGGGAATGGGTAGAAGAAGCGGCTATTGAACCCAATGAGGAATTCGATTGTCCAGAGTGCGAAGCAACATTGATGTACACCATCGATGAAGGCACCTACTACGGCGCTCAGCACAAGACCGTAGAAGTTATTGATGATTAAGATTATTTCCTGATGATCTGGATGTTTTATTAACTCTTTGATGTTCTAAGCCTGCGCAAAGCAGCTAAACACACCTTTACTAGAACGGGCGTTCAGCATAAAATATTGAACATATGTTCAGATTAATGAAGTAGATGTTATGGCTAAGACCGCTAAGTTCGATAGACAAGACGTAGTAGATAAAGCAACGAACCTGTATTGGGAAAAGGGCTTTCATGCGACTTCTATGCGCAACCTGCAAGACGTGATTGATATGCGTCCGGGCAGCATCTACGCGACGTTCGGCAGCAAAGAAGGTCTGTTTAAAGAGACGCTTGCTCGCTATACCGAACTTGGCATCCTGAATCTGAACCGCTTCCGCAGTGAAACCGAATCGCCTATCAAAGCGTTGGAAAACTTCGTAAAACGTGCGGTTGTCGAATCGAAACAGAGCGCACCAAACGGCATGTGTATGTTGGCTAAAACGGTCGCAGAACTGACTGATGAACACGCAGAATTGTTAGCAGAAGCGAAGAAGTCACTCAAGATAATGGAAGGTGAGTTCGCCAAGTTGATTACAGAAGCGCAAGAACTGGGTGAGATCAGTAAAGAGCGCGAGCCGACGCAACTTGCTCGACATGTTCAGGTTCAGATCGCAGGCCTGCGTACTTACGCCAAAACCTGTGACGATATCGATTTACTTAATTCTATGGTTGAAGACGTATTTAAGTACCACCCTTTTTAAGGGCTGAACTTATACATTAGAAAGCGATACAAAAAGACTCCACTTTCACCTTAACCGGCCTGAGCGGAGTCTTTTTAGTTTTGATCTAGTTAACTTTATAGATGATAAACTTTGCGGTTTAAAGAGTTACACCTTTCTCATGATCAACGCCTGAGCATTAAGCATTGCTTCCTTAGTACTGACATCCAAGGTTTTCACGTTCGCAAAGCGTTCAACTTCTTTAATCGCCACATCGTGAGCAAAGATCACCAACCTCGCCCTTTCAATGTCTTTCTGGGTAATGCGATTACCTATTCCGTTGGCACCTTGTGTTTCGACTTTAATCCGAACCCCAAGATGATACGCCGCTTTTTCCAGAGACTTAGCAGCCAGGAAAGTGTGGGCAACACCCGATGGACAGGAAGTGATTGCAAGTACATCCGCTTTCCCTTCTTCCGTCACCGAACCACCGGTCAACTGATTAGAATTCACTTCACCTTCGACCACGTTCTTCTTCAGAAGAATCACGATCAGGGCTGTCGTTAGAGCACCTGCTAGTGTGCCGACGATATAACCAATCTTGCCATCTACCACTGGCAGAACAATCCAGCCGCCCCATGGTGCATGGTTCACTACATGGAACATAAAACCAACCACGTTACCGACAATGCCACCAGCCACAACCGCAGGCAGAACGCGCGCAGGATCGGCGGCAGCAAAAGGAATCGCGCCTTCACTGATGCCAATCATGCCCATGATGCCCGCCGCTTTACCTGCTTCACGTTCGTCTCTTTTGAATTTCTTTGGCGATAAGAAAGTCGCCAGTGCCATGCCTAGTGGTGGTGTACAAATCGCAATCCCGACGCCGCCCATCAACCATGGCTGAGTATTCACCTGAGTTTGGGCAAACAGCGTTGCGACCTTATTGATCGGGCCGCCCATATCAAAGGCCGTCATCGCACCCAAAATACTACCGAGCACCACTTTTCCTGAACCTGCCATACCAGTCAGCATTTGGTTCATCTCTAGCATCACTTGGGCAATAGGAGAACCAATCACCCACATCACAGCCCCACAGGTAACAAAGGTACCGACGAGTGGATAGATGAAGATAGAGCTCAGCGAGATCATGCTGTCTGGGAGCTTGATCTTCTTGAGTAGATTAACCACAAAGCCCGCGAAGAAGCCGACCACAATCGCACCGAGAAATCCGGTGTTGTATTGATTGACCGCGACCCAAGAACCGATCATTCCGGGCGCTAAACCCGGTTTGTCAGCCATTGAATACGCGATGTAACCACCGAGCACCGCAGTAAACAAAGTCAAACCCGCGATACCCATTTGTGCGATGTCAGCCAGAACTCCGCTCTCAGGCACTGCGCCATGACCCGACATCATTACCGACAAAGACAAAAGCACACCACCCGCGACCACGAATGGAATCATGTGTGAGGTGCCGTATAACAAGTGTTCTTTAAGGCGATTAAGAGATTGTGCCCAAGGGCTTAGTGGTTCGACATAAACTTCATGATGGCTAGAGGCGTAACTATCGAAAGGTTCAAAATTGGCTTCGAGAAACAGCTCTTGAGCTTCCTCGACCGACTCCACCGCCTTTAATTTTGTAACAAAGCCATCTTCGATAAGTCTGGTCGAAATCTGAGCTAGTACCTCGATATGGTGGTCGTCGTGGTTGTCTGGTGAAGCGAGCATGAAGAACACGTCCGACAGTTCGCCGCCGTCTGCACCATAATCGATACCAGACCTGCTGATACCTACAGCGACAGCAGGTTTAGCTACGGCAGTACTTTTCGCGTGTGGAATCGCAATACCATCATCAAAGCCAGTATTACCGATGGCTTCACGCTTCCAGATGTCGTCAAGGAATTCACGTTTATTGGAGAGCTTACCGGCACGGTCGAGCAGTTCAACAAGCTCTTCAAATACCGCCTGTTTTGAGTCTGCTTGTAAATCTAAGCAGATGATCTCGGGCTCGATAATGTTGGTGATATCCATATGCTGCTCTGCCTCGCCTGATTTCAGACTGAAGTAATTAGTGTCTGTTAACCAAAGTGATAAGGTTAATAAGATGAAAAGATTAACGGTGTGAAGGCACTCAATATATAGGACGAAAGGTGCATTAACTGGATTATTGTAACCAAGAACTCAGAGTGTGACTTTCACCTTGGAATAAAAAACGCCAATCCATAAAATCCACAGAACCCATAACAATATCGTCCCTCCGCCATGCGAGCTTTCTATACTGGATTTTCCATGCAAGATAGCTTTTCCAAGGTAGCTTCTGAAAGGTAGCTTTTGTAACGTAACAGGGACGAGATTAAGCCGAGAATAATAATGAGAATTGTAGCGGTAACTGCGTGCCCTACAGGCATTGCGCACACCTATATGGCAGCTGATGCTCTAAATAAAACAGCCCCTAAGTTCAACGTTTCAATCAAGGTTGAGACGCAAGGCGCTATGGGTATTGAAAACTTACTGACAGCCCAAGATATTACCCTCGCAGACAAGGTGTTGATCGTCTCTGATATCGACATCGGACAACTAAGCCGATTTGACCCAGCTAAAACCGTATTTGTTCCAATGGAAGAGGTGTTGTTGAGTGTCGATAAAGTTTTTATTAAGCATTGTCGAACTTAAGCTTTTGATGAACGAATACCAGATCACCTTCTTCGTTAACGATCCTGCCGCGAACTCACATGTCGCACAGCCGCTGACTCGCTTAGCGAAGAAGTTCAAAAGCAACATCCGCATTATCAACATCACTCAAAATCGAACCGCTGATCTCTCCAAATCCGTTGCGATGCTGCAAGTAGGTTTACTTCGTGGTGATTTGTGCCAGATAACCGCGGTTGGGATTGATGCGGAGCTGGCCTGTTTCGTTCTTAAAGACGTGATTGCCGAGCATTACGCTATGGTTGGTTCGCAAGTGAATCATGAGTTCTCCAAAGATCTAATCCAGCGCATGCCGCAGATATGTCCACCTTGTGAGATCAATTGGCATCATGCTAAAGCTCAAACCCAACTGACTAAATTTGAATGCCTAAAAGGGCTCGCTCATCTGGTGTATCCACAAGATCCGGATGAACTGATTCTGGCGTTTATTAAACGAGAAGAACGCTCCTCTACCTGCGTTTCACCGGGGATCGCGCTGCCACATGTGATGTTTGAATCGACTCAAGATCTCTCGATTGCGGTCATCATCAGTGACGACCCGATTGATTGGGCATCACGTATCGGCGAAGTACACGTTGCTATCGCTTTAGTGCTTCCAACCAAGCCGCAACGAGAGCACATTGTGGCCGCCACTAACCTAACCAGAAACCTGCTTCACGATCAGGTCAATGAGCGTCTGCAAAAGACCCGAAGCAGCGTCGACCTGCAAGCTCTGCTGATGTACATCTCGTCACGCCTTATCTAATTCATCTCTTCTGGTCAAACTCAAAGCATCCATTAATCCCCTGTTGTGACACCTATCCAATCGTTATAAGCTCATTTTCTCATACAATAAAAAACGGCTGAGCATTAGAGCTCAGCCGTTTTATGTTTAATTACTTGTTTAACTGGTTAGCTAACTTAAGCTGTTTTTTTCGCTTGTTTCGCATCCTCAACCGAGTCGTCTACAGCTTTCACCAACAGCAAACCAACTACGAATACGATACCGCCACACAGTACGAACATCATTCTTCCCCAGAATGGGTTCGGTAGAGCAAACATCGCCATCACTGCCACACCAGACACTGCGATCAGTGAGCCCAGCATGTGACGTTGTTTGTTGTCCAGTTTCTTCTGTGCTGTTGATTCAGAAACCAATGGTGTCGCAAGGTTGTTGAAGAAGGTATCAACATCTTTCTGACGAGACGCTTCTAGTGGTTTGTAAAACAATGTCGAAAGAACAAAGAAGCCGCCAGTAAACACTAGGTGCGCAATCAGACCTACTGCAACTTTCAAGTCAGACCATTCGCGGCCTGTTAGAGGCTCTAGGTTGAACAAGTTTTGTAGCATTTCAGCGGTAATCACGAAACCAACGATGTAAGACACAATCGCACCGACCACTAGCGTACCCCAACCTGCCCAGTCCGGAGTCTTCTTAAGGAAGAAGCCACAGAATGCTGGAATGGTCATTGGGAAGCCAATAAGTGCACCCACGTACATCATGGTGTCGAACAAGCTCAAGCCTTTTAGCGAATTGATAAACAGCGCGATAAGGATGATAGCTAGACCGAAGAAGGTAGACATCAACTTAGACACAATCATCAGCTCTTTCTCTGTCGCGTTTGGACGAAGAATCGGTTGATAGAAGTTGATTACAAAGATACCAGAGTTACGGTTTAAGCCTGAGTCCATAGAAGACATAGTTGCCGCAAACATCGCTGCGATTAGAAGCCCCACCATACCCGCTGGCATGTATTGCTCTACGAAGTAAAGGTAAGCGAAGTCGCCTGCTTTAGAGCCTGCGTCTGGGTAATGTGCTGCAAGGTCAACGCCTTGTCCTGCAACGAACCAAGGTGGCATGAACCAAATGATTGGACCGATGGTCATCAGAATACATGCCAACAGTGCCGCTTTCTTCGCGTTCTTTGAGTCTTTTGCCGCTAGGTAACGGTAAGAGTTCAACATGTTGTTGGTGATACTGAACTGTTTGAAGAAGATGAAGAATGCCCAAATTCCGAAGATGCTTACGTAGTTCAGATTGTTACCAGAAACGAATGATGCGCCTTCTGCTACAGGGAAATCGTTGATGATTTCAGTAACGCCACCACCTTGTACGATAGCCACTGCAGCACACGTTACGGTTACCGCCATGATAATAACCATCTGCATGAAGTCAGACGCGATAACCGCCCAAGAGCCGCCTGTCACCGACATAACAAGTACAACAAGACCAGTCAGAACGATGGTTGTCGTCATGTCGAAGCCAAAGATGCCCGATGCGATGATCGCCAAACCGTTCAGCCAGATACCTGCAGAAACAATACTGTTCGGCATGCCAGACCAAGTAAATACTTGTTCGTTGAAGCTACCAAAACGCATACGAATCGCGTCAATTGGCGTTACCACACGTAGTTGACGGAATTTCGGAGCGAAGTACAGGTAGTTCATCAGGTAACCAAATGCGTTCGCTAAGAAGATAACCGCGACAGCCATACCATCGGCATACGCTTTACCCGCTGCACCAGTGAAGGTCCAAGCACTGAACTGTGTCATAAACGCAGTCGCGCCAACCATCCACCAAAGCATGTTACCGCCCCCGCGGAAATAATCACTGGTTGTACTGGTGAACGTTCTAAACATCCAACCTATTGCTATAAGGAAAAGGAAATAAATTCCTACGATCAGAGTATTGAGTTCCATGTATAAGTCTTCTTTATGATGAATATCTAAAGAGCATATTATCTATAGAATTTTTAATTTGTAGTATTATAAGTCAAGGTTGTGATGAGGCGTATAAACCTGAATATTTGATTTAGAGACATGAATGGAACGTCAGTAAATAAAGAATAGAGCACCATAAAGTAAGCATTTAAAATCAATACCTTACAAAAACCCCAATCAATACCCCAGTCAGAAACAATTAACTTTTGTCGTCTCGATAAATGGATTTCAATTTACTTGTCATTCATTAAATGCATCGCGTTAATGCATCAACTCTCACACGTTTAATTCAATAAATAGGTAACGAAAAATAATAAGCAACTCGCAAAGCAAACCCTTAATGTTATTAATTGGGTTTATTTAGTGAAACGGAATAAATAGAAAACGAGCCTAAAGATAGGTTTGGAAATAAGGTATATAAATAAACAGCAGAGGAAAACACAAAGCAAATTGATCACCACAACACAGAGCTCACTGTGGTGATCTAGTCATACAAATTTCGGTCGTATAAGCTCTGGTCAAAAATGGCAATTTGAAGGGATATTAGATTGAACCACGATATTCAGTCGGGGTTCTTCCGGTGCGGTTTTTGAATACTCGGCAGAAGTAATTCACATCCTTAAAGCCACAACGTACCGACACTTCATTGAGCTTGAAATTGTATTTCTTGAGCATGAACTTGGCGCGGTCGATTCGCACACGTGTAATGTATTCAGCCAGCGTCATGTGGCCTTGTTGACGAAACATTCGCGACAAATGGTTGGATGAAATACTAAAGCGTGAGGCGATGCTGTCTCGGGTGATTTGACGGTGGAAGTTCTCTTGAATGTAGATACAGATCCCTTGATACACATCTTGCACGCGACTGTGAGATTTCTCGACGGGCGCATCCAACATCGTTTTACTGTATTGCAGCAGCGCTTGCAGCAGCAGTTCATCCATCGGCTGCTTGTTACTCTCTCTCGCTAACGAGCTGAGCGCCTCCAAAATGTTATCAATCGCAAAACCCGAGCGAGTCTGAATACTGTGTTTTTGAATATCGTAGAAGCTCTCTTCCCCTTTGCGCTTGCTCACCAAGCTTAAACCAAGCTGACGACGTCCAAACAACATACTCAGTACCGAACAATCAGTATCCCAGTTCGGCTTGTTCCAGCAGTTAGGCGGGATGAAAATCGCATCCCCTGCTTTCGCAACAACATTGGTGATCTTGCGATCATGACTCTCCATTTCATTAATATACTCACCGTCGAGCACCAGCTCTAAACGTGGAAAGTTCACCTGATAACTGAATGCTGAAGGCGTGTGAAAATCTCCCGCAAACCAGATGTTATGAAATGGTTCTCGCTCATTTAATACCGACGAGATTAGGTCATGAAATATCATTGTTTCGAACTCTTAAAAGCAGCAATAACGCTACGGCAATAGATATACTCCTTAGTGAAACATAGCGCTATTGAGCAAAATCACAATTTGAGATCTAAGTTACAAAAATCCAGTAGTGGGAATAAATCTCCAGTCGAAAGTCTGATATGGCACATTGTTCCCCCGATAACTCTACACGCCGAACCCCTTGCAAATAAAAGCCTCAAGTAGACTCAACCTATGTCAATAGAGGCCGGAAAACACGCCACTAACCGATCAAAATCACACTCCATTTATAAGGCAACAATCATCCAGTAAATGCGTTTTTTCTTCACTACAGAAGGCAAGTAATCAATTTCAGAATACCCCTAACAAAATAAAAAAGAGTAGGGGTTCATTATGATCACAAAATTGATCAATCAAGATTTGATTAAGCTTTCGCTTAGCGCTAATTCAAAAGAAGACGTATTTAAAGAGCTGATAGACGTGCTGTACGCACAAGGCCGTATTTCAGACAAAGCACAGTTTCTTGCCGACATTAAGGCTCGTGAAGAACAAGGTAATACTGGGTTTGAAGAGGGCATCGCACTGCCACACGCAAAAAGCGCTGCGGTGATCAAACCCGCGGTTGTTATCGGCGTCCACAAGCAGGGTATCGAATACGGCGCCGATGACGGTCAGCCATCAAAACTGTTCTTCATGATTGCCTCTCCTGATGGCGGCGATGATCACCACATCGAAGTACTGGCAGAGCTTTCTTCAAAACTGATTGAAGAAGGCTTTATCGAAAGCTTCATGAATGCTCAATCTGAACAAGAAGCATTAGAACTACTGCTTAGCAAACCTGAGCCTTCAGCAACCGAAACCAACGTTGAGAAACAAGGCTTCATCATTGGTGTGACAGGCTGCCCAGCTGGCGTTGCGCACACTTATTTGGCAGCTGAAGCGCTAGAGAAAGGAGCGGCGGCTCTTGGCTACGACATCAAGGTCGAAACTAACGGTTCTATTGGTGTTAAAAACAGCCCGACTCAAGAAGAGATCGAACGCGCCGACGCGATTGTCGTCGCTTGTGATAAACAGGTCGACATGGCTCGCTTTGCCGGAAAACGCGTCATCAGCACCAACGTAAAAGCACCAATCAAAGACGCACAAGGCTTGATTAAGCAAGCGCTCAACGCACCTAGTTACCAAGCTGAACAAACGCCGACCAACCAATCTGTTGTAGAAAAAGCCTCACAAGCACGTTCAGACCTTTACCGTTACTTGATGAATGGCGTATCTCACATGATCCCATTCGTCGTGACTGGTGGCCTATTGATAGCCCTAGCACTGGCGATTGGCGGCGAGCCAAGTGAATCTGGCATGGCGATTCCTGCTGGCAGCATGTGGAACCAAATCCTAGAAGTGGGCGTGGTTGCCTTCACATTGATGATCCCAATCTTGGCTGGTTATATTGCTTACGCGATTGCTGACCGCCCAGCCCTAACCCCTGGCTTAATTGGCGGTTGGATTGCCAACAACGGCTCTTTCTATGGCGCTGACGCAGGCACTGGCTTCATTGGCGCAATCATCGCGGGTTTATTAGTGGGTTACTTCGTTAAATGGATTACTTCGTTTAACTACCACAAATTCGTTCAACCACTTGTGCCTATCATGATCGCTCCGATCACTGGCTCTCTATTCATCGCGGGTCTGTTCATCTTTGTTATCGGTGCACCTATCGCTGGACTAATGGATGCGCTTACTGCACTACTAACCAGCATGAGCACAGGCAACGTGGTTCTGCTTGGCATCGTCCTTGGTGGCATGGCCGGTTTCGATATGGGCGGCCCATTCAACAAAGTAGCGTTCCTATTCTCGGTCGGCATGATTGCTAGCGGTCAAACTCAATTCATGGGTGCAATGGCGTGTGCAATCCCTGTCGCTCCCCTTGGTATGGCTATCGCAACCAGACTTGGCCGTAAGTTCGACCTATTCGAATCTTCTGAGATTGAAGCAGGTAAAGCAGCAGGCGCGATGGGCTTGGTGGGTATCTCTGAAGGTGCCATTCCATTCGCGGCTCAAGATCCAATGTCAGTTATCCCAGCCAACGTGCTTGGCTCAATGACTGCTGCGGTAATGGCGTTCTCGTTTGGTATCACCAACAGTGTTGCTCACGGTGGTCCAGTGGTCGCTCTACTTGGCGCAATGAACTACCCACTGCTAGCACTGTTGTGCATGGCGTCTGGTGCAGGCGTAACTGCGGTTACTTGTATCGCACTTAAAAATCTACGCAAAGCCAAGCTAGCAACAGCAGCGGCTTAAGCCATTTCAACTCCAATGGCTTGAGCCCACTCTAGTCTCGCATTTCATTAAGCCGAGTAGAGCTCAAGCCATGTTTCCCTTCATGGTGATTTCGATGTCTGATTTTTCTTTAGCGAACGATTCGTTCGTCCAACGTTTTTTCTACCCTATGACTAACGTGATTCAAAACTACGCATGGGGTAGCCCTTCTTCGTTTAGCCAACTGTTTGGTATTGATAACCAATCTGGTGAGCCGCAAGCGGAGATCTGGATGGGTGCTCACCCGAATGGTTGCTCAATGGTGAACGACAACGGCCAGCAAACCACATTGTCGAACCTGATTTCGAAGAACCTAAACCTGTTTTTAAGCGAGAAAGTCGCAAGTCGCTTTGGCGAACTGCCTTACCTTTTCAAGGTATTAGCGGCTGAGAAAGCGCTCTCGGTTCAAGTTCACCCGAACAAGCAACAAGCCGAATCTGGCTATGCGTTTGAAGAGCAACAATGCATTCCGATGACAGCGGGCAATCGCAACTACAAGGATCCCAATCACAAGCCAGAGCTGGTGTATGCATTAACCGACTACACCGCGATGAATGGCTTCAGATCGATCAACGAGATCCTTGAGCACTTCCATTACCTTGATATTCCAGAGTTGCATTCGATGGTTAACGATCTCGCGGGCGACCAAACGCCCAATGGATTAGCCAGCTTCTTCGCAAGCTTGCTGTCTCTGGAAGGCGAGCAAAAAGGCATGGCGTTAACCATGCTGCTGATGAAGGCTAAGCTTTCAGATACACCTGTGTTCCAATTGATTTCAGAGCTTGAAGCTCAATACCCAGGTGATGTCGGCTTGTTCGCTCCGCTGCTATTGAACGTGCTCACCTTAAAGCCCGGACAAGCCATGTATCTGGATGCCGAGACACCTCACGCTTACATTAAAGGTACGGGCTTAGAAGTGATGGCGAATTCAGACAATGTACTCCGCGCAGGGTTGACGCCTAAGTACATGGATATCAATGAATTAGTCTCTTGTACTCAATTCAATGAAAAGCCTGCGGATAGATTACTGCTCAGCCCGATTGAGCAAGGTGATGTGATGGAATATCAAATTCCAGTCGAAGATTTTAAGTTCTCTATCGTGCAAAACTCACATCAGAGGAAGATCACTACCGAAGGTGCCGAGATCCTATTGCCGCTCGACGAGTCTATGGTGCTCACTCATCAATGTGGTGAAACCTGCGTGATAGAGAAAGGCCATTCGGTATTCGTTCCGGCTTATGCTGAGAGTTACAAACTGGATTGCGCTGGACGCGTAGCGCGCGCTTACAGCTAACTCCCTCAGAACTCAGTACACACTGTTCATGCCCTGCTTTTGCGGGGCATTTTTGTTCCTACAAAAAGTTATTTCAACACCGAAAAACGCCATCAAATATGACCCATCTCACACTGGATGAATGATGCAAATCACACTTAATTTTGCTGGATACAAATGTACAGTGAAGGGCTTTTATTTGCTATTTCGCGAATCGGGTTAATCCATTAATTTTAATTCAAGAACTTCAAGAGTGAATGAGTTAATAAATGATCACACAGCTAACTAACGTCAACTTAATTAATAACAACCTTAAAGCGAATAATAAAAAAGAACTGTTTGAAGAATTGGCAAGCATGTTATTTGAGAACAACCGAATCAGCAGTAAAGAAGCCTTCTTGGCAGACATTGAAATTCGTGAATCTCAAAGCATCACCTCAATGGACGGCATCGCTTACCCACACTCAAAAAGCAAGGCTGTAACTGAGCCGGCGATTGCTGTCGGTGTTAAGCGTCAAGGTATCGAGTATGGCGATGAAGACGGCATCAATCCAACCGTATTTTTTATGATTGCCTCTCCGGATAACGGTGCTGACCATCATATTTATGTACTACAAGAACTATTTGGAAAATTCAGCGATGAATTTATTCAAGATATCCATAACGCAAAAGACGAACAACAGATCCTTAATATTTTAATTAATTCATAAGGCGTAGAAAATTATGAGCACCCTAGCAAATCAAGCTACGAATACCAGTAGCAATTCTAATAATAAGAATAGTAGTAGCGACTATAAAAAAATCCTTAGTACCATGAAAGGTCACCTGCTTTTCGGAACCTCACACATGCTGCCTTTTATCGTAGCCGGTGGTGTTCTGCTGGCTTTAGCGGTCATGGCATCAGGCAAAGGTGCGGTTCCAGCAGACGGCTTACTAGCAGATATCTCTAACATCGGTATCAAGGGCCTTGTTCTTTTCCCAATCATTCTTGGCGGCTTTATTGGTTACTCAATTGCAGACAAACCAGCACTGGCACCTGCGATGATCTCTTCTGGCATCATGGCTGACATGGGCGGCGGCTTCCTTGGTTGTATCGTGGCAGGCTTTATCGCCGGTGGCGTGGTGTTCCAACTTAAGAAGATACCACTTTCTGCAAACATGACGGCACTAGGTGCGTACTTCATCTACCCGCTTCTAGGCACGTTAATCTCTGCAGGTATCGTTCTGTGGGGCATCGGCGAGCCAATCAAACTGTTCATGTCTTCAATGAACGAGTTCCTAGCTTCAATGGCTGGTGCATCTAAGATGGTTTTGGGCACAATCCTTGGCGGTATGACAGCGTTTGATATGGGCGGCCCTATCAACAAAGTCGCGACCCTATTTGCTCAAACTCAAGTAGACACGCAACCTTGGCTAATGGGCGGTGTAGGCATCGCGATTTGTACTCCACCTCTAGGTATGGCTCTGGCGACTTTCCTATTCAAAAACAAGTTCTCTAAACAAGAGCAAGAAGCAGGTAAAGCAGCAGCAATCATGGGTTCTATCGGTATCTCTGAAGGTGCTATCCCATTCGCAGCGAATGACCCAATGCGCGTTCTTCCTTCAATCGTAGCCGGTGGTATCGTTGGTTGTGTGTTTGGCTTCATGACAGACGTTCTGCTGCACGCACCGTGGGGCGGCCTAATCACTGCGCCAGTATCAAGCAACATTCCAATGTACGTGGTCGGTATTGCACTTGGCTCGCTAACCACAGCCGTTATCGTTGGCTTCTGGAAACCAGTCGCAGTAGAAACAGAAGATGACATGGTTGAAGCGCCAGTACAAGCTCAAGCAGCGCCTGTAGCAGGTGAAGGCGAGTACGACATCGTAGCAGTAACTTGTTGCCCTTCTGGTGTTGCACACACCTTCATGGCGGCAAAAGCACTAGAGAAAGCAGGCTTAGCCGCAGGCCTTAAGATTAAGGTAGAAACTCAAGGTCAAAACGGTATTCAGAACCGCATCACTGACCTAGATGTAGCGAACGCAAGACTGGTTATCTTGGCTCACGATATTCAAGTGAAAGACGCTCACCGCTTTGCTAACGCGAACGTGATTGAGTGTTCAACCAAGGAAGCAATGAAGAAAGCCGCGACTATGGTGGCTATTTAAAACCTGAAACAAGTTAAAAGATAAAATTACTACCCCCTAGTAACTAAAATCCCCATTCGTTTTGTCAGCGAATGGGGATTTCTTATAGTTAGGCCAACAGCATCCTTCTCGATACAAGTCATCTGTATCTCTGTCGCCTAGATGAAAAAGTATTAAGTTATGTTGTTGAACATGGTTCTATCTCAGAGGTGAGACTTTCTTTCAACTGTTTATATGGCATCGGGTAGCCCAGATAATAACCTTGGGCTTGTTCGCAATTTAACGTTTTCAAAATTGACAGTTGTTGAGCATTTTCAACCCCTTCAGCCACAACACTAATGCCAAACCCTCGCGCTATATCAATGATACCAGACGTTATGGCTCTAGAACGATAATCATCTTCTAACCCATTGATGTAACTGCGATCGACTTTGATTTCATCTACATCCAATTTGCTAAATATACCAAAAGACGTGTAGCCAACACCAAAATCATCTATCGAAAAGGACACCCCTTGTTTTTTTAACTTCTGAACAGCGATTGCACACTGATCTATATCTTTCAAAATAGCGGTTTCAGTGATTTCCAGACAAAGTAAGCGAGCAAACTCGGGATCCTTTCGTAGATATTCGTCCAGATGGTTCATGTCATCAACGCTATTTAGCTCTACCGCTGAAATATTGACCGAGACACTATTAAGCGCATTCCCTAGCAAGCCATTAGCCCTAAGTTGTGACGCAGTCTTCTCTAGAACTAACGTAGTCAAATCACGACAAAAATAATTCTCTTCTGCTAGCGCGACAAAGATATCCGGTGAAACGACACCATAGCGCTCATGCGTCCAACGAGACAACACCTCCACACCTGCGACGAGTCTACTTTCAATGTTGAATTTAGGCTGAAACACAATATCAATCGCTTTGTCATCAATCGCTTTACGTAATTCTTGCACCATTTCTTGACGTTGACGTTCAAGCTCAGTGAGTTTTGGGTCATGAAATTCAATCGTGTCCTTGCTTTTCTTTGCTTCAGTTAAGGCGTGGGTAGCAGATGCCATGAGTTGCTTGGCATTATTCCCATCCGAGGGGAATAGAGCAGCGCCAATACAACAAGTGGCGTGGATATCATAACGATAAGCACACTGGTTAAATCTACGATGTACGAGAGCAATGTAGGATTCAATATCTTCCTTATCATCGAGTTTGACTAAACATGCGAAACCATCGGAATGTACCCGTGACGAAAGTGGTTGATGCTCAATAGGAAGTTCAATAGATCGTGCAATGTCTTTTAAAAATGAATTTGTATTTTCGAATCCGATCTGGTCAGCGACAGATTTGAAGTTATCAATGTCTAATAAGAAGAGGACATAATGGTCACTGGCTTGAGAATTTTTCAGTCTTTTATTTAAATATCGATAAAAAACTGATGGGCTATGAAGCCCGGTGACACTATCAAGATCGTTGGCGCTCTCTAAATCGCTATTATTTTTCCGAACCATTACCCATAACAAAGCAGACGTTAGAATGATAAAGATCAGACCTTTGACTGTCTGTGCTAAGGCGTGTTCACGCAAGTCATTTGATAATGATTCAACCGCGAGATCAGAAAATAAAACCCATAAAGATGACAGTATTAGGTAGCTGAATACTATGCTGGCCGGATATCTTTTTGTCTTGTTCATCGTTAGCTGCTATCTCTCAGTCTAATGTGTCATGACTTATATGTTATAAATTGCTCATAACGTAGCACCAACATAGATCGCAATCTACCGCTCGCGTTTTTATTTTTGACTTTTATTTACCGATTTTCGTCATCACTTTGCGCGACGAAAACCTTTTAGGGCTAAACATGCCAAAAACAATTTGTGTGGATGTTGGCTCTTAGTCAAACTAAGAACTGCCGATCGCTTTTGTTGATGCCGGGTATGACTCTTCAATCACAATTGTATTTCGTCCTTTTAGCTTTGTTTGATAAAGCGCGCGATCGCACGGTCTTTCCACTTTTCATTTTCTGATAGCAAGCTAATACCAAAACTAGACTTAATTGTTGGAGTTGGTTGTTGCTCAAGTTTGATCTTCTGAATTGCTGAACGTAATTTCTCTGAAAGGGCTGCACACCAGTTGCCTATGTTCTTGAAACAATCGCTCGCAATGAATGTCTTCGCTTTCGACCTTGCCGTTGGTCGGCTCGATATCGACATTCTGACAAAGGTTAGTTGATGGCCAGTCCACCAGCTGAATATCAAGCCTGATAAAAGAGTATTTTTTATAGAAGGGTGGCAGGCGCGGAAGGTTTCTAAACTTTTGAGCTGTTGGCTAACCGCCGCTTGCGTGACACAAAGCTCTCGGGCAGCCGCGCCAATGGAACCAAGACGAGCAATAGCTTCGAACGCAACAAGAGCACGTAGAGGGGGTAACATGGCTTCACCTGATTGAAATAAAAGTGAAAAATACTTCAATCAGGTTTCAGTTTTTTGCGGTTCCAGTTACAGATTAATGACGAAGGGACGTTGATCAGATATTTATGATCACCGTCCCTTTTCTTCTATTTCATGTTTTAGCGGTATATCGCCGTGTGAATCAAACGCAATTACTCTTTGATGTAGAGATCCTTAGAGTAGATACGCCCTTCCACATTGTTTTTCGCAAAACCACCGACACTTGGTCGTACTAGACGAGCCTGCATGTAGTAGTAAATTGGTGCGATCGGCATATCTTCTGCCAACAACTGTTCTGCTTGATCATAGAAACCTTGGCGATCTTGTTCGCTGGTTGCGGCTAGTGCGCTATCCATTGCTGCGTCGTACTTTTCATTGTTGTAGCGAGCAAAGTTACCTGAAGAGCCAGAACGCAATAGGCTCAAGAAGGTTGATGCTTCGTTATAGTCACCACACCAAGAGGCGCGCATCACATCAAAATCACCTTGGCGACGCGATACCAAGTAAGACTTCCACTCTTGGTTTTCTAGTTCAACTTGTGCGCCTAAGTTGCCTTTCAGCATTGATGCAATCGCCACTGCAATCGACTTGTTCGATTCGCTGGTGTTGTAAAGCAGTTTGAAATCCAACGGGTTAGACGCATCGTAGCCCGCTTCTTTCAGCAGCTCTTTTGCTTTTTGATCACGTTCCTTTTGAGTCCAAGTACTGTATTCAGGTTGTGTCGCATCAAAACCAGCCGTGTACTCATGAGCAAAGGTATAAGCCGGTAAGTTGCCCACCTGAGTCACACCATTGGTGATAACGTCACGCATCATAGAATAAGAGACAGCTTTACGTACTCGCGCATCATCAAAAGGTGGTCGCGTAGTATTGAATGCGTAGTAGTAAGTACACAACAGAGGCACTGTGGTAAACGCATCTTGATATTTGCTTTTAAGCTGCTGCGCCATGTGTGTAGGCACGTCCGAAGTAATATCGACCTCGCCCACCGCATAACGGTTAATCGAGGCATTCTGATTCTCAAACGGAATATAAGTTACTTCGGTTAAGTGGGTATCTGAACTGTCCCAGTACGTCGGGTTCTTCTTAAGCTCAATGCGCTCGTTCACCACCCACTCATCTAGTACGAATGCACCATTACCAACAAATTGCTTAGGATCGCTCCACGGCTTGTCACTACTTTCTAGGGTTGCTTTGTGCACTGGCATCATGGATGTGTGGCCTGTCATCGCCACAAAGTAAGGCACTTTACTATCGAGTTCGAATTTCACCGTGTGTTTATCGACTGCAGAGATACCTAACTCTTCAACTGGCTTTTTGCCTTCGGCTACGTCAGCGATATTGTTGATTTGAGTAAGCTTTAGGTACCACACATTTGGCGATGCCGTTTTAGGGTCTACCGCGCGTCTTATCGCATACACGAAATCATCGGCCGTCACCGGATCGCCATTCGACCACTGCGCGTCTTTACGTAGGTGGAATACAAACGTCTGGTTGTCTTCGGTTTCCCAAGACTGTGCAACACCTGGGGTGATATTGCCATCGCGATCTTGAATCACTAAACCTTCAAATAGGTCACGTAGAATGTGCATTTCTGGCAGGCCTTCTGCTTTCGCAGGGTCAAGCGTCGCCGCTTCTGCATCGTTAGCACGAACTAAATGTTGTTCTTTCGCCAGAGAAGTTCCCGCAGGCAATGTGTCAGCAACGGCAGTTACTGAGATAAAAGGGGTCAATAGAGATGAAATGAGTAAAGCCGTTGAATGTTTCTTAAAATCCATATGTTTTTGCTCTCCTAGCCTATCTTTGAAGCAAGTAATAAAATTAACAATGCGACTGTTGACGAGTTTTAACGCTTTAGTTTATTTAAGTAAGTTTGTGTAATCGTTAATACTTGATAGTACTTGATCAATCAGGAGATAAAGGTGAGTTTAATTCCAAGAACGGAAAGAGCTGCATTTTCAATAAAGCCGCTGTCATATGGAAAATCAGTGTTGGGTGCGCCTTTGCTCTATTTCCCCGCGCAAATAGAAAGCGAGTCTCGCGGGCTGATCTTAGCAGGCACACACGGTGATGAAACCGCTTCTATTGCAGGATTATCTTGTGCGCTGAGAAGCTTGCCAGCCGCCAACTTGAGACACGATGTGATCCTGTCGATGAACCCAGATGGCAATCAATTAGGCACTCGCGCCAACGCCAACCAAGTCGATCTAAACCGCGCCTTCCCAACTCAAAACTGGACAGAAAACGGCACTGTGTATCGCTGGAGTTCTCACACACCAGTCAGAGATGTAAAAGTGAAAACCGGCCAAGCCAACCAGCTCGAACCTGAAGTGCAGTCCCTCATCACACTCATTGAACAGCGTAAGCCAAAATTCGTCATCTCTTTCCACGAACCTCTCGCCATGGTCGATGACCCAACCCAATCGGAGCTTGCCACTTGGCTAAGCAAACAATTCAACCTACCGCTCGTTGAAGACGTGGATTACGAAACCCCAGGCTCATTCGGCACATGGTGTCAGGAAAGAAACCTACCGTGCATTACTGTAGAACTACCGCCCGTTTCTGCGGATTTAACTATAGAAAAGTATTTGGATGCGTTTGTCGCAGTGTTGGGGTGTGAGGGAAATTAGTCTGGAGTAGGCTACATATACACATGCGAACAGTAATTCATCCTAATTACTAGTGAATCATATATTCCGTCTACTGAATTAATCCCATTCATAATCTATGCCGAATTCTTCCTTTGCATCATTTCAACTTATCTTTAGAGAAAGGCAATCGACATGATTAGCGCGATGAAAACTTCACTATCAATGAACTTCGGGGCTCGTCGCTATGAATCTAACTCGTTATAAAAAATCATGACAAGTGTCTGGACAAAAACGTTCCAAGAAAATGATCCTAAAACAGCACTATTTCTAAACTAATATTTATCGTTAGAGGTGATGGCGATTGGGGTTTACACGCAAGTTACTACAAGTAGTGTAATAAAGGCTCCAGCAAAGCTAGAGCCTTAAATACCATTAGAAATTGAATCTAATTAGTAGCCTCAAGCTCTTTCTCTGCAACCGACAGCATCTCAAACTCTTCCTCAGCGGTCGATGCGACCAATTTATTACGGCTATATAGGCCATAATAAGCACCACCAATCACAAAGAGTCCCATAGTCATAAAGAATGCAGATGGGTCAAAAGCATAAACACCCGTCATTGCAATAAGCGACAGCACTAGTGAAGTGCCGGAAGTCAGCATGCCACCCGGTGTTTTGTATGGACGGTGAAGCTCTGGTTGCTTTATACGCAACAATATATGACTAAGCGACATTAATGCATAAGACACTGTCGCCCCCACTACCGCCATCGCCAAGATCAGGTCGCCTTCTCCGGTCAATGACACAGCAAAACCAAACACACCCGGCACCACTAAAGCACGAGCAGGCACTTTGTTTTTGTTTGTAAGCGACAAGCTTTGAGGCAAGTAACCCGCACGAGACAATGCAAACACTAAGCGGCTATAACCGTAGATAATCGAGAAGAATGAAGCAATAAGTCCTGCAAGTCCTAGTATATTAACAGCCGTTGCAACGGTTGGATTACCGGTCAACTTCAAGGCATCGACTAGAGGAACGGCACTATTCGCAATCGCTTCAGAACCCACAGCGCCCGCAAGCAGCAGAACGACTAAGGTAGCGGTGACCAGTAAGAATAACATTGCGCCGATAATACCTTTGGGTACATCCTTGGCCGGGTTTTTCGCCTCTTCAGCAGCCAGTGGAACCCCTTCTACCGCTAGAAAAAGCCACATTGCAAACGGTAGTGCCGCCCATACACCATACCAACCAAAAGGAAGTAGTTCTGTGGCTTGTGCGGTTGCCGGAGCGATATCAAACAGATTATTAGCATCAAACTCACTAACCAATACGCCTGCTGTCATAAGAATTGCTAGTACGGCTAACCCACTGATGACCATCATGACTTTCAGAGCTTCTCCTACACCTGCCATATGAATACCGATAAATATGGCATAAAAGATCGCGTAAACAAGAGGACCATCGATACCCATTAGTTCATTCACCGCTGAGCCAATAAAAATGACAATCGCGGCAGGTGCAAGGGCATACTCAATTAAGACGGATAAGCCGGTAAAAAATCCCCCCGTTGGTCCCATGGCTTGTCGAGCAAAACTATAGCCACCTCCTGCAGCGGGAATAGCCGCAGACATCTCCGCCAAAGAAAGGACAAGGGTAAAGTACATCACCGCCATAGCAATTGCAGCAATAAGAAAGCCTCCCCAACCAGCTTGACCGATACCAAAGTTCCAGCCTGCAAAGTCACCAGAGATCACGTATGAAACGCCTAACCCTGCTAGCAAAATCCACCCAGCAGTGCCCCTTTTAAGTTGTCTTTGCGCCAAATATTCCTGATGTTCTGACATTGTAAATCCCTCTATTTTTGTCTTTTATCCAATTAAAAAATTGCCTGTGTGCTTGTCTTCTAACTGCTCACCACCTTCTTCCTCGATACTCGAACGGTCTTTAAGGTTGACCCCAGAAAGCTCTAGCCGACGAGCTTCCTTCAATAGGTATACCGCTCGCTTACACGCATCTTCATAAGCCAACCCCTGTGGGCGAATATTAGAAATGCAGTTCCTATCAGAGTCTTTTGTTCCTCTTCTCGCCTGCCAAGTCAGGTACATACCCATGCTATCTGGAGAGGTCAGTCCCGGGCGCTCACCAATCAAAACCACCACCATCTTGGCTTGTAAGCACTCACAAACATCATCTCCTATTGCCACTCGGCCCTGCCTCACAACAGTAATAGGAGCAACATGCCACGGCACTTCGTCTTCCCCTAATAAAGAAAGCAGATGCTCAATGACTGGATTTGCATGATTTTGAATGGCAATTGAAGACAAGCCATCAGCCACTACTATCGCGAGATCAAACGGGGGAGACTCTGAATGAAGAACGGCTTGCAACTGATTCCAACAGACGTCATCAAGCTCACGACCAAGATCCGGCCTTTGCAAATACATGAATCTGTCTGTCGCTTTGCTGTGCGCCTTAATTGGTGCCTGAGAAGTGTGTTGAATGACCGAGTTTGATTGAGCGATGAGCTCAACCAATGAATCCACATCTAAAGCACAATGAACGGCATCCATCGCCTGTGCATGGTCGAGTTGAAATGAAAGCAACTCTTTAGTTGGAACGCTATTTCCACTTCGACCCAGTGCAATACGTGCCGATGTAAAACCTTTAAGCTCGTGCCAAGGGTTTTGAGTTACCAACTTAGAAGCAGAATGTTTTGCCATAGAGACCACCTTACCCATGTGCGGGGCCTCCATTAAGTTGTGCTAGAGCGCCAGCAAATGAGCCGGAGAGTCGTTCATTTAGGCGCACATCTTTTACATCATCAAAAATCTGCATCTGAGTTAGCCACTCCTCAAACTCCGGCGCAGGTTTTAAACCCAACACCTTGCGTGCATAAAGTGCATCATGAAACGAGGTTGTTTGATAATTGAGCATGATGTCATCGGAACCCGGAATCCCCATAATGAACGAGCACTCAGCGACACCGAGCAATGTCAGTAAGTTATCCATATCATTTTGATCGGCATAGGCATGGTTGGTATAGCAGATATCACACCCCATCGGCAGGCCAAGCAATTTGCCACAAAAATGGTCCTCAAGCCCTGCTCGAATAATCTGTTTTCCATCAAAGAGATATTCAGGGCCGATAAAGCCGACCACGGTATTAACCAACAATGGATTAAAATGACGCGCTACGGCATAAGCCCGTGTCTCACAAGTTTGTTGGTCCACACCATGAAAAGCATTGGCAGAGAGAGATGTTCCTTGCCCTGTCTCAAAGTACATGACGTTACTTCCAACGGTGCCTCGGTTCAGCGAAAGCGCCGCTTCGTTTGCTTCTTTAAGGATCGAAAGGTTAATACCAAAGGTGTCGTTCGTACCTTGAGTGCCACCAATAGATTGAAAGACGAGATCCACCGGAGCGCCCATCTCAATCGCTTCAATCGTGTTGGTAACATGGGTTAATACGCAAGATTGGGTCGGGATCTGGTAGTGTTGAATGACCTCTTCCATCAGATTCATCAACTTAATTGCCTGTGGTACATTATCTGTTGCGGGATTAATGCCGATCACAGCATCACCATTGCCATACATCAAACCATCAAAAATACTGGCGGCAATGCCATTGAGAGAATCGGTTGGATGATTGGGCTGTAAACGGGTGGATAAACGACTAGGCAAGCCAATGGTGTTACGAAACGCAGTCACTACCCGACATTTTTTGGCGACTTGGATCAAATCCTGATTACGCATGATCTTACTCACTGCAGCCACCATTTCTGGAGTTAAACCAGGACGCAGCTTTGCAAGCGTGAGACTATCGGCTTCATCACTTAGCAGCCAGTTCCGAAAGTCTCCCACTGTAAGGTGATCAATCGCTTTAAACGCCTCTCTATCATGGCTATCAATGATTAAACGAGTAACTTCATCACTTTCATAAGGGATCACCGCTTCATTTAAAAACGTCTTTAGGGGCAAGTCTGCCAGTGTCATCTGAGCTACAACACGCTCTGCTGCAGAAGTCGCAGATACACCAGCCAAAACATCCCCTGAACGCTCTGGCGTAGCCTTTGCCATCAGATCTGCTAACGACTCAAAGTTAAAAACCAGGTGCCCTTGTTGTCGGCGATAAGCTGCTGTCATAAATTCCCTCTTCATAAACTGGTTCAGTTCTTGCTCAATAACCTTTTGTATATATGAGTAATTAAGCGATTTTTGAACCGAATGAATATCAAGAATCGGCAAACATAAAAAAGCATTAATAAACATAAACTTAAAGACACACTGTACTAATATGGGTCACATGGGTAGGTCATGGAATGATGAGAAAGGATGAAGAATTGATGCGTTATGCACCTAATTTGTGCACATTCAACACATTTGATGCAAATCAGCAGGCAGCCAGCCTCTTTAACTGGCAGCAAGAATATGACCAACTGAGTCAAGGAAGTTTTCTAGGTCAGATCCGTGAACGAAAATTTTCTCACGTGCACCTATTTCGAGAAGACAGCAACCGAAAACTCAAGCAGCAATGTCGTATTAATGAAGGGATTTGGTTAGGGATCAGTGCTAACGATAGACCTTTACACATCAATTACGCACAAGGTAATCCTGATAGTATTTTGATCCGTGAGGCTGGGGCGGATTTTGAGCTACTTACGCCAGAAACCTTTTCTATTTATGGGTTAGTCATAAGCCCTTCACTGGTTGAAATGATTCAGCAACAGCTAGAGATTGAATCATTAAACAGCAAGAGCCACTTTCTTGGTTGCTCTCAACACTACACCCAACAAATAAAAGCTTACTTGAGCTTACTACTCTCCCCGAGTCAATCTCGCTGGTCTTTTCAAACTCATCAATCCATTGTTCAAGATATGTTGGTCGAATTGTTCGCTCAATCGTCTAATCAAAATATGCAAAAAACCAATGCCTCACAGCGTGAGAACACAATGCGTCGAATTAGGCAGTACCTAGATAACTCGCAGTACCGTAAACCCGTCACCGTGTCTGAACTGTGCGATGCGGTTTATGTCAGTCGCCGTACGCTGCAATACACCTTTGAGTCCTGTTGTGACATATCACCAAAACAATTTATACAAAATGTACGTCTCAACCAGGTACGGCGCATTCTGCAAAATCCGAGCGAACAACGGTGCATCAATGAAATCGCCTTTGACTTTGGTTTTTTTCATCTGGGATATTTTTGCCAAAGCTACAAGCAGTTGTTTGGTGAGTCGCCCATGCAAACACGTTCTAATGTCTAAAACCCAAAAAGTGTCGAGGGACAACTTAAAAAAATGTAGTTAGACGATATGAAAGACGAATAGATTAGTTGACTATCCTGCCTCAAGATCACAACGCATGAACTTCACTTCAAGTGCCTGCCGCCATCAAGGTGCAAAGTCCTTCCTGTCATATAGTGACTAGCCAAAACAAACTTAATGCCATCTATCACTTCTTCAAAGCCTGCCTCTGAGGGAATCAGTGCTTTTTTCAGAGCTTTGGTTTTGTACGCCTCGTCATCATGTTCATTGAATTTTATCATGGCAGGAGAGAGAGTATTGACTTTCACCTTGGGAGCCAGCATCGCTGAGAACGACAGCGTCAAGTTGTTGAGTGCGGCTTTACTGGCCGCGTAAGCGATGTGTTTTTTACTGCCTTTTTCCGCAACGTAATCACTGATGTGGATGATGTCCGACGTTTTATCGCTAGACATTAGTTGGTCTTTGAGCATTAAATTAACCAGATAAGGCACGGTGGCGTGAATCGTCATCATCTGGTGCATGATTTGTAATGCGTTTTCACTGGGATTTTTTTTGTTCTCCGGTTGCCAGTCGGAAGCGTTATGTATGATGGCACGAAGTGTCTTATATTCTTGACCAACGTAATGAAGAAAGCCCTCTAGGCTGCTTTGTTGATAAAAGTCTACCTGTTGTAAGTCGGCTCCACTGTCGCGCAGTATTTTCAGCTGGGGATAGTCGCTTCGGTAAGTGCCAACGACTTTGTATCCGTCAGATATAAGTTGCTGCGCCAGAGCGAATCCTAAACGCTTCCCCACTCCAGTTATTAGAATCGTTTCACTCATCGTAAAAACTCAGCTCTAGTTTGAGGGTTAGTTTTGAAACTGCCACCAAGCGCGGTTGTGGTGGTTTCAGAGTTAGCGTCCATAACGCCTCTCGATTTAACGCAGTAGTGAGTTGCTTTAATCGTCACAGCCACATTTTCTGTTTCAACCAGAGCCTGTATCGCGACCAGGATTTGCTGTGTAAGGCGTTCTTGAACCTGCGGACGCTGAGCAAAGAATCGAACAATACGGTTTATTTTAGATAGCCCAAGAATCTTGGATTCTGGGATATAAGCCACTTGTGCTAAACCATCGATGGTGATGAAGTGATGTTCGCACGTCGAAGTTAAATCTATATCCGATACCTTAACCATTTCATCAACTGACATTTTGTTGTCGATAACACTAATTTTGGGGAAGTTATTGTAGTCGAGCCCTGAAAATATCTCGTGAACGTACATCTTTGCAATGCGATGAGGTGTTTCAGCGAGACTGTCATCGGTTAAATCCAGCCCGAGCGTACTGACAACTTCCGTCAAAAGCCCTTTGATGCGGTTGTACTTCTGGTCGGGGTTCATTTCGCTCGATGTCATCGGGGTTTCAAGCCCCTTTTCGAGCAAAGCTTCTCTTACTTTTTCAGCTTCTGTGGTTAGCATTGAGTCGCTCCTTATGAGTTAATCTTCAAGTTCTGCTTCATAGCTCAGGGTGAGCGAGACGGAATCGGCGAAACGTAGAGCATGAGGCTTGTCAATTCTCACCTGAGCGTATCGAACCCATGAATGGTCGATACAAATACCGAGTACGTCGCTGGTTAACTTTTCTAAAAGCAGAAACCGTCCAGATTCAACATGTTCAATAATGTTTTTGCAGATATTTTTGTAGTTAAGTGCGTTCTCCACATCATCAGAGAGGCAAAGGTTGTTCGCGGGATAATGGATCTCCGCATTTATGACGATGTCTTGCTGCTTGGTTTTTTCTTCTTCGTTGAAGCCGATGAAGGTTCTTAATCTGAGATTTGTGATGGTGATAATCGCATTGTGATTCATAACAGTTTCCGATCCTTAGAAGGTAGAGTGAGTTACGTGCCTGTTAGAAGAAAAGATCAATAAAGCTCAAGCGTTCTGTTTAAAGCAGTTACAGGGACTAAGTGAAGCTGACCTCGAACGGTATAAGTTCGGTTTTCTGACTCAGCTGATCGAAGTTGTTCCAGAGATGCTGAAAAGAGATATCTAGAGTGGGATGAAGTTCTTGCGCGGCAACATCAACTAACGGTCGAAGCACAAAAGCGTACTCGGTGATTTCACCTCGAGGCAGCTCTACTCCATCAATAATGCCTACTTCGTTACCGTAAAGAAGGATATCGATATCCATCGTGCGCGAGGCATATTCTTTAGTTTCTCGCTTGCGGTCATTTTCTAATTCGATTTGATGCAGAACCTTAGCCAGTTCAGCGATAGAAAGGTCACATTCAAACCCTGCGACTAGGTTTAGGAAGTTGTCCCCTTCAAAACCAACAGGCTCACAATCGTAGAAATTAGAAATGTTCAGAGGTGCAAAGTGACTATTCAACGCTTTGAGAGATTCTGTGATGTGATGTTCGCGGTTAATGTTGCTTCCGATGCTGACATAGACGGTGGACATATTGTTTTCTCCCTTTTAGCTAACCTCTTACGTTGTAAGTCGCTAGGAAGATCAGCTATGTATCCGTTTGATGTCGGGAGGGTAAATGAAAATCTCCCGACAACTCATATTGAGATCGGTTCTAAGTTGGAAAGAGGGACTTTCGAACTAGGAAGTACCACGGGTAAAAATTCAGCTTATGAAGGCTCTGGACAAAAATCATTTTCGAAAAATCGAACATTAGCAATTCATGAATAACTTTTTATAAGGCAAACTTGCAAATTTGTACGCCTTCGTACAGTGCGCACTTTGCCTGCTTATGCTCAATGGTGCATATCTTATCAATAAGGTGCAACCTCTTGTATTTAGGGGTTTTATCTGTGAAGTGTCGCGAAATGAGTAAGAATTACATTTTTCGAGAGTTAGAGTGCCAAATGACGAAGGAAGAGGTTGCTGAACTGTGTTTTAAAACTGTGAGAACAGTCACAGGTTGGGATGAAGGAAACCCAATCCCACCTGAGTGCAAAAGGCTCATGAGAATGGCAAAAGGTCGGGAACTCAGTATTTGTGAAGAGTGGGGACAATTCAAAATGTTGTATGACAGGATGGAGCTGCCAACCGGACAAGTAGTTATGCCTCAACAAATATTAGCAGGAATTGCACTATTGGGGATTCAGTCGGAACTAGAAATAAAGACTTCAACTCACTTGTTGAGCCTTGCAAGAGCTATAGCAAGTATCAAGAATTCAGTTTGACAATTTATAACATCTAATAACAACGAAACCCAACCTTGAGACGGATGCCAAGTGTTGAGTATCTATAATAATTGTCTTGTCGTTTGTATAGCAGAGTATGCACTAATCCGTATCTTCAGTAGATGGAATAGCTTCTACTATTTTACTCGCTTTGTTTAAAAGGATGCCGCCACGTTGATCTAGATGATTGGGGTTGTTACGTGGGACAGGGAATGGGGTATGTTGAGGACTAAATGCCAAAATCAAAAGTTCGGATTTTACACTGGGGTCCAGCCACTTATAATGGACAACTGGACCGGAACGATGCCCATCAACGTTTCGATTTCGAATAAGGTCTGATCTAATTGGATCTATGGCCTGAGAGTAAGGACCTGCGTGATAGTGCCACAATTTATTCGTGCGATAACCGATACGTTCAGATATCTCAGTACCATCGTCCCTCAGCCAAGATTCCTTATTTTTACCAGGAAGAACGTCGCCGTCTTCAACTGTTGTAACGAACTCTGCCAATCTAAGGGCTTCACCCGTGGTTAACTTACCAAAATCTGAAAACTTATCGCAGCGCCAATCTCCGTTATAAAAATCAACGTGATAAAATACTTTTGCTGGCATATATTCCTTATGCTTTAGCTAATTGAAGCTCTTGAGCTTTTTGGGCGTGCAGTTTCATAAACTGAGCCATGCGTTCAGCCTTAGAACCTTTTAAGTTCATTGAAACTTTATCATCGCTTTTAGCTCTATTTAACAATAGCTTAGAGTCATTTTCAAAAGAGAACGATGATTTTACGCTTGTAATAGTCATAATATTAACCCTTAACGCTACAAATACCTCATACTTTACCGAGGTATATACAATCGTAATTCTATTGCATATCTTTCAATAATTCAATCTATACGATATAGAGTCGACCATCCTCGTCGAACTGAAAGTGTGTGTTTGGCTTCAAAACCTCACTAGCCTTACTGAGACAAAGAGTAATTCGATTAGTTAACTGGCTTTCGGTTATATTGTTTACTAGCCAAGTTGAAAAGGAAAAATCATAGTCTGCACTAGTGAAGCTATAGTGTCGAGCGGACAGGCTAGATTCTGAAAATTTTTGATCGAATTGAACTTCTAATAACTCGATTGTTTTCGCTTTAACTCTTGGTAATTCCATATCATGTCCCTGAATAATACGATTGATAGTCTAGAGCTTCCTATCTAGCTCTCGTCAATGCGATGTTACTAAGATTTAACTTTTTATAACAATGCTTGATGATTGAAATGAGGCAAGTTGACGAAAAATGTAGGAAATTCTGTCTAACTAAAGTAACGCATCAGAGCATAAGATTACCACTAAAACTGCCAAAGCGAGAGCTGATAGCTAGGTCAAATTGATATTTACATTTATATCAAATGCTTGTTATACCTTTGATAAGTCTTTTAGTTTCGTTTGAAACTCCTTATACGCAGCGTTAAACATCATAGTCAAGCCCACAATTTTACTACTATCCTCTTGCCTTAAGGACTTTGGTGCAGATTCGTAATTCTTTAAGAAAAAATCAATTTTGTTTGTAGAGAAGTCAATAACACTAGAATTAAGCTTATTCAAATTTTCATCTAGAGCAGGAAAGTACAAACCAACCAACATTTCGATCTCAAGAAGTGGTGGAAAATCGGGAGCCGACTTAACTTGATGACCCGTTTGACAGTTGATATGAGTCAAACACTGCTTAGAGTCTTCAAGTAAATCTTTCCTAACCAATACTAACAAATAATAAATACGCTCTATTCTTTCCCTTTCTCTAGCTGAAAGGGCTACTAAAGACTCTCTATCTTTAGTGTATTTGGCACTGACATATGCAGCACCAAAGGCAATTCCAGCACCAAGTAACGTTTGAAAAAGGCTAAATACTTCCGAGGTATATCGAAAAGATTCCGCAGCCTCTACAGTCATGACATTTCTCCTATGGGTAAACTCTATTAGACAGATACTTTGCCTGCTTAAATCCAGAACGTTTCCATCCAGCTCTTAATAAAGCAATTCTACTAAACCTTTTGCTTTATGAACAATGGGTTATGGAACGAAGTAGGCGTAATCTTAATAAACTCTAGTGTAGCTCTATCCGGTCTAGGGCATGATTCTAGCGCGCAAGCTTGCAACTAGAGCAGGGTTGTGTGAATGCTGATAGATAGGTCGAATTTACCCCCGTGATACAACACCGGGAATTCACGACGAACAGCATTAGAAGAATGGATAATTTCTAGTAGGGCAAAACCCCATGAACAGGATGTGAATGAGTAAAAGGTCTACCAAATAACGGGGCAAAGATAAGTTAGAGCTCCTAGTGATCTCTGACATAAAAAACAAGCGAATCCCCCCAAAAAAAGCATCAAAGTAATTCCAATCACCGCGTAAATATCGGTTTTGCCCATATACTAGCCAAGACAACGCGACGCCCAACGACATCATTAGCGCCATACTCCACGCACAAAAAAGCGCGAGAAACGGATGTCATTCTCGCGCTTTTTAGGACCGTATAACTTGAAGTTTACGGTTAGATCTTAGCAGTAAACGTACGGCTAATTACATCTTGTTGCTGCTCACGTGTTAGCGAGTTGAATCGTACTGCGTAACCCGAGACTCGGATGGTTAACTGTGGGTATTTTTCTGGATGTTCGACGGCATCCAACAACATGTCACGGTTAAGCACGTTCACGTTAAGGTGCTGTCCACCCTCAACACGAATCGAACCTGCATTTTCCTCGTGGTGGAAGTAACCATCCATTAGTGCTGCTAGGTTCACTTTTTGGCTTAAGTCATCTTTACCTAGTGCATTTGGTACGATTGAGAAGGTGTAAGAAATACCATCTTTAGCGAATTCAAACGGCAGTTTGGCAACTGAAGAAAGTGAAGCAACCGCACCTTTCTCGTCACGACCGTGCATTGGGTTTGCGCCCGGGCCAAATGGCATACCTGCGCGGCGACCATCTGGTGTGTTACCAGTTTTTTTACCATATACAACGTTTGAAGTAATCGTAAGGATAGATTGAGTTGGAACCGCTTCACGGTAGGTGTTCATTTTCTGAATTTTCTTCATAAAACGTTCAACCAAATCACAAGCAATATCATCGACACGTGAATCGTTGTTGCCAAATTTCGGATATTCGCCTTCAATCTCAAAATCGACAGCGATGCCACCTTCGTTACGTACTGGTGTTACCTTCGCGTATTTGATAGCCGCTAACGAGTCAGCAACAACCGACAGCCCTGCAATACCACAAGCCATTGTGCGATGAACATCGCGATCCATCAATGCCATTAACGATGCTTCATAGCTGTAACGGTCATGCGAGTAATGGATCACGTTCAACGCAGTGACGTATTGCGTTGCAAGCCAATCCATCATGTCATCAAAGCGAGGCATTAAGTGGTCAAAATCGAGAACTTCATCTTCGATACGAGCAACTTGAGGACCAACCTGCATGTTAGATTTTTCATCAACACCACCGTTAATGGTGTAAAGCAACGCTTTAGCAAGGTTTGCACGAGCACCAAAGAACTGCATATGTTGGCCAACCACCTGTGGGCTCACACAACACGCAATCGCGTAATCGTCATTATCAAAATCCGCACGCATTAGATCATCGTTCTCATACTGAAGTGATGAGGTTTCGATAGACACTTTAGCCGCGTATTGTTTAAACGCGATAGGCAGTTGTTCAGACCATAGAACCGTCATGTTCGGCTCTGGTGCTGGGCCCATCGTGTGCAATGTGTGCAAGTAGCGGAAAGTCGTTTTGCTAACCAGAGTACGACCATCAACGCCCATACCAGCCATTGCTTCTGTTGCCCAAATTGGGTCGCCAGAGAACAATGAATCGTATTCAGGAGTGCGTAAGAAACGAACCATACGAAGCTTCATGATGAAATGGTCAATCAACTCTTGCGCTTGTTTCTCATCAATCAGACCAAGTTTAAGGTCACGTTCGATGTAAACATCTAGGAAGGTTGATGTGCGGCCTAGCGACATCGCAGCACCATTTTGAGACTTAACCGCAGCTAAGTAGCCAAAATAGGTAAACTGGATTGCTTCTTGCGCAGTACGAGCAGGAGAAGACATATCAATGCCGTACTTCAAACCCATTTCTCGCATTTCATCAAGGGCACGAATTTGATCAGTAAGCTCTTCACGTAGACGCAATGTCTTATCTAAATCACCACCCGTTTCAAGCATCTTCTGAGTCGATTTGAATTGCTCATTTTTGTCTGATTTTAGGAAGTCGATACCGTACAAAGCAAGACGACGGTAGTCGCCGATAATGCGTCCACGACCATAAGCATCCGGCAGACCAGTAATAATACCAGAGCGGCGACATGCTTTAATTTCGTCGGTATAAAGATCGAACGCTACTTGGTTATGCGTTTTGCGGTACTCAGTGAAGATCTTTTCGATCTGTGGCTCTAATTCACGACCGTACACTTCGCACGACGTTTTCACCATTCGAATACCACCATTAGCGATGATGCCGCGTTTCAGTGGTTTATCGGTTTGTAGACCCACGATTTTTTCGAGGTTTTTTGCAATGTAACCTGCATCGTGTGAGGTAATAGTGGAAACGATATCAGTATCAAAATCGACAGGGGCATGAGTGCGGCTTTCTTCTTTAATACCTTCTAGCACAGATTCCCATAGCTGTGTCGTCGACTCCGACACGTCCGCAAGAAAAGATTCATCGCCTTCATAAGGGGTGTAGTTTCGCTGAATAAAATCACGTGCATTAACGGATGTTTGCCAGTCGCCAGCTTGAAATCCCGTCCAAGCTTCCATCATATCGGTTGTCGGAATAGTCATAATGACCCCCTAAGTTATTGATAAACAGATAATATCTATGATTATTTATAATCATAGGTTTCTGCTGGCTATACTAAACCGACCAATCTATGAGTAAAGTGAGCTGTTTTCATAAAATACATGCACAAAATGCATTTATTGGAATTACTATATTATATTCAATACCTTAAGTTGAAGGCTAACTGCTCTAGATTCCAATTAGTTTGTTCCTTCAGAAGTAGGAAATAGACTCTTAGTGACTCACCGACGTTGAAAACAGGTTAATGACCACCACACCAGACAGAATCAAAGCGATGCCAATGATCGCGTAGATGTCTAGCTTTTGCCCGTAGACCAACCAAGACAACGCCGCGACCAACACTATCCCTGCGCCACACCAAATCGCATACGCCACACCCAAAGACATGGTTTGAACCGTGAGAGACAACAGATAAAAAGCAAAGCCATAACCGACGAGTACTGCGGCGGTCGCAGGAAGGGAAGTAAATTGCTGCGTTTTAGGCAATAAAGAAGTCGCGACAACTTCAAGCACGATGGCAAGTGACAGCATCACTGGAGGCGGAAGAGATAAAAGCATGTATGAGTCCACAACATTAAATACGGCGCTCAGAATATTGTAGTTTTATTTCCAATTCATGTGATTTTCAGTAAGCAATTATTATGACGTACCTTAAAAATTCTTAAGTGTGACTTTCGGTTAACACGAGGAACCTAAATGCTCTATTATTACAAATACGTAATAATCATTTTCTATTTAAGGGGATTATCAAAACATGCACTCACACCTATACTAGCTCCAACAAAACGAGAGAGCGGAAACAATTAAGCTCAACTACGCTTAACGGGTTGAATTTAATTGCACAGTTATCCGCTGTACTGACATATAGGAAACATCCAATGACAATCGAAATTAAACCTGGTCAAACGCATATCAAATCAAAAGCAATGGTTGCATGGGCAGCTGGCGAGCCACTAAAAATGGAAGAAGTTGATGTACAACTTCCTAAAGCTGGTGAGGTTCTAGTTCGCATCGTTGCTACTGGTGTTTGTCACACTGACGCATTCACATTATCAGGTGACGATCCAGAAGGTATCTTCCCTTCAATTCTTGGTCACGAAGGTGGCGGTATCGTTGAGATGATCGGCGAAGGCGTTACAAGTGTTGAGATTGGCGACCACGTTATCCCACTTTACACAGCAGAATGTGGCGAATGTAAGTTCTGTAAATCTGGTAAAACTAACCTATGCCAAGCCGTTCGTGAAACGCAAGGTAAAGGCCTAATGCCAGACGGTACAAGCCGCTTCTCTATCAATGGCGAAACAATTTTCCATTACATGGGTTGCTCTACTTTCTCTGAGTACACTGTACTTCCAGAAATCTCTCTCGCGAAAGTAAGCAAAGAAGCACCACTTGAAGAAGTTTGTCTTCTAGGTTGTGGTGTAACAACAGGTATGGGCGCGGTACTTAACACAGCTAAAGTTGAAAAAGGCGACAACGTTGCTGTATTCGGCCTTGGCGGTATCGGTCTTTCTGCAATCATTGGTGCTCGCATGGCTGGTGCTAACCGCATCATCGGTGTTGACATCAACGAGAGCAAATTCGAGCTAGCGAAACAACTTGGCGCGACTGACTGCATCAACCCAATGAACTACGACAAGCCAATCCAAGACGTTATCGTTGAGATGACAGACGGTGGTGTTGAGTACTCTTTCGAATGTATTGGTAACGTAAACGTGATGCGTCAAGCGCTTGAATGTTGTCACAAAGGTTGGGGCGAATCTGTAATCATCGGTGTTGCAGGCGCAGGTCAAGAGATCGCAACTCGTCCATTCCAACTAGTAACAGGTCGTGTATGGCGTGGTTCTGCTTTCGGTGGTGTTAAAGGCCGCTCTGAGCTTCCAGAAATCGTAAACCGTTACATGGCGGGTGAGTTTGGTCTTCAAGAGTTCATCACTCATACAATGGGTCTGCAAGACGTAAACGAAGCATTCGACCTAATGCATAAAGGTGAATCTATCCGTACTGTTCTACACATGGATAAGTAACACATCTTGGCCTCGATTCTTTCGAGCATCGAGGCCACAGCTACAAATGAATAGCAACAAACTGTCTTCACCACCTCCTGCCCGGTGGGTGGTGAAACTTTATGTTATATAGACAAATTTACTCCCAAACCATCAACCTAACGGAGCACAATAGATGACAATCGAAAACATTAGCCAAGCAAAGGTTGCTGGTGGTTGGCACAAACAATACACCCACTTTTCTGCAACGCTTGACTGCAACATGCGTTTTGCGATTTTCTTGCCACCTAACGCAAGCAAAGAAAACCCAGTTCCTGTTTTGTATTGGTTGTCAGGCTTAACCTGTACCGATGAAAACTTCATGCAAAAAGCCGGCGCTTTCAAAGCCGCGGCTGAGCAAGGCATCGCGATTGTTGCACCAGACACTAGCCCACGTGGCGAAGGTGTTGCCGACGATGAAAATTACGATCTCGGCCAAGGTGCAGGCTTCTATGTGAATGCCACTCAAGCGCCATGGGACAGCCATTACCACATGTACGATTACGTGGTAACAGAGCTCCCTGCATTAATTGAGTCGTTCTTCCCTGTTACATCCGTAAAATCGATTTCTGGTCACAGCATGGGCGGACATGGTGCCCTAACGATTGGCATTAAAAACGAAGATAGCTACCGTTCTATCTCTGCATTCAGCCCAATCACCAACCCAATGCAATGCCCTTGGGGACAAAAAGCCTTCAACCAATACCTAGGCTTGGATATTGAAGAGTGGAAACACTACGATGCCTCTGAGCTTCTAAAAACCAAAGGCACTAAACTGCCAATGTTGGTCGACCAAGGTGAAGCCGATAACTTCCTGATTGAACAGCTTAAACCTGAGCAATTAGTCGAAGCCGCTAAGGTAACCAATGCCGATTTAGATCTACGTATGCAGCCTGGTTACGACCACAGCTACTACTTCATCTCTAGCTTTATTGATGAACACATTGAGTTCCATGCTGCTTACTTAAACAAGTAGCCAGATGAATTTAGCCCGCACTTTGTAAACGCAAGGTGCGGGCTTTTTTATGCCTACTGATTTTATAACGGTTGCTTTTATAACTGCTGAATACGCTGCTTTAACGCTTCTAAATCTATATCATTGCCAACAATTCGTAATCGAACATACTCTTCAGTCATCGCGTCGCACGTAATAGCAAAATCGACACCCGAACATGTCTTAATACCGATACTCTCAAATAGCTTTGAAAGGTGAGTTCCTCTCTTTTTCAACAACATAATGGGCGTCGATATTGACGTGCCAACCACCTCAATATTGTTCTCAGACAACAAGCCGATCATTTGCTGCTTAAAGTATTCAGTTTTGCTGCGGTTCATTTCTAAGAAGTGTTTTGCATTGGGTAAGGTCGCCGATGCGATTTTTATTGAGGGGTAAGTCGGCGTGAACACACTCACCGCAGCTTCGATTGCAGAAGTCAGGTTTTCACTGCTGGCTAAGTAACCGAGTCGAATCCCAGCGAGCCCTAAACCTTTAGAAAAGGTTCGTAAAACTATTAAGTTGTCCAAGACTAAGGTCTGATCGAGCATAGACTGCTCAGGGGTCAGGTATTCACCATATGCCTCGTCGACAATCAAAATAGCGCCAGAACGCTCACATACTCTCGCTATCTCGACCAGATAAGCTCTGTCGTAGATTCGACCCGTTGGGTTGTTGGGATTATCGATATACACCAAGGCAGGATTTTGACTGCTTATTTTTGATGCCAACACACCGAACAGATCCGACTCGTTTTGATAATCAAACATGTTGATGGACTGGTACTTCCCGCCCACCAAAGTGAACTCTGATACTGCTTCAACAAACTGAGGGCCAATGCCTATCATGGTGCGATTGTTGTGATCGATAAGTTTATTGAAGATAAGTTCTAGCGCCCCAAGAGAGCCCGTGGTGTACGTAATACGACAATCTTCAATCCCAATAAACTGGCGAGTCAGATAAGTCAGCTCCGAAAGCTCCCTGTGGCAATAGTACTTATCAATACCGTAGATAATATCTTTGATCACATGTTCAGGAATTTCTGGTGCGCCAAATGGATTGGAGCCAAGTGAACAATCGATACGAAATGAGTGATCGACATAAGAATGGTATTCGCCACTTAACCGTGGATTTAAATGCATAAGAAAACGCTCAAAAAATATTCATGCGCTATTCTTATCGTACTGAATTTTATCTATATAGGTCATTTCGCGACAGTTCTTCGCCTTGTTTCGAGAGACTGGTTAAAAACCAAGATTGGTTCAAATAACGAATTCTCTTAAGCCATAATCAAGAGTTAAGCACTCGTGTTTACATTTCGAGTTAACCGAACCGCTTTCTTTGCGCTAGATTAAGCTGAGATAAGATAGGGTAATAACAGAGCTTGCATCTTTACTCTCCCTAGTTACCATAGCCCCATTAACATCCCCCATATTTTGAAGGTTGCTATGAAAGCAATTAAGACTCTTTTCTTCCTGATGGTTTTATTGAGCGGTCTGTTTACCGCTTGGCTGTTTATTCCAATTCCAGCGACCATGGACAAGCAAACGCTCGACGTTCCATTAACGGAACCATTCAAGCTTGTTGCGTATCGCAGCAACCCGAATGATGCGAGCAAGCCGCTGACTTACCACTACTATGTGATTTCAGATGTGGTTGGTGTAGACGACATGGACCCATTCCTGATTACCACGGACCAGTTCGTGAAGCTTGGCGAATTCGACGAGAACACATTCAACCTTACGGTTAACGGCAAGATTGATAGCTACACCAACGATTTGTGGATCAAGAAATCTGATGGCAAGCTTCAACACTGGTACGTGAGTATTAACGCGAACTATATTCGTTAAAATCGAACTGCAATAAACCTCATTTTAAAACTGCGCTTTGGCTTCCAAGCGCAGTTTTTGTTTCTAGCAACACCCTCCACTTATCCCGACCCGTTCGACATAAACTGCATTGCCTACTTTTGATTCACTGCTGCCCTTGCTCTCAAGGTGTTATAAGCTCTTTAGATACGATAAGCTCAGACCATGCTCGACGCCCAATAAATCAAAATAATAAAGGATCACCCGTGGAATTTACGCTCGACAAATTTAACGGCATCATCATTGACCCAGCAACAGCCCCTCACGATGTTGACTCATTCAATGCCGAACTCAGCGAGATCACCGAATTTTCAAAGCAGAATAGCAAAGGCATTATTTGGATTAGCTTACCTATTTCACTCTCGCACCTTATTCCGGTGGCGACTGAGCTTGGCTTTGTGTTTCACAACTGCTTAGAAGACGAGATTACGCTGACCCACAAATCCGAGATTGTAGAGTTTGTGCCTTTCATTCCGACCCACACCTTGGGTGCTGGCGCGTTAATCACTAACGAACACAACCAAGTGCTGATGATTAAAGAACACGGCATGACGGGCTACAAATTACCGGGCGGTCATATTGAGTTGGGTGAAGGCATTGAAGAATCCGTGGTTCGAGAAACCTTAGAAGAGACTGGCATCGAAGCCACGTTCGTTTCAGTGGTTGGCATGGCGACGAGACACCCGTATCAATTCGGAAAGTCTAACCTCTACTTTGTTTGTCACCTTATCGCTCAAACTCAAGAGATTGCGATTCAAGACACAGATGAAATTGCAGAAGCTAAATGGATTGATGTTGAAGAGTATATTAACAACCCCGACAGCTACCCGTTCAACCGCCAGTTAGTCGGCTCTTTGATAGGCAAACAAGGATTAGAACTCACTCAGTTAGAAGGCAACTATGGCCCAGTCCACAAGCCCGAGATCTTCTTTTCGCAAAACTAGAGCGATTCAAATATAAAAACGCCAAGCTCATAAGAACTTGGCGTTTTGCTTTTCATTTTACTTGTATTGTTTAAGCCATCTCGTTGCTAGTGACTTCCTAATAGACTGTTCTAGAACCTATCTATTTTAGAAAAATCCTAGTGGGTTAGTATCGTAGCTGATCAACAGGTTCTTAGTATTTTGGTAGTGATCGAGCATCATCTTATGTGTCTCACGGCCGATGCCGGATTTCTTATAACCACCAAACGCACGCGCTCCATTTCAGCATCGTGTGATTTGCACCATGGCGAGCAACAAATCGAACACGCTTGGCAGCAAGCCAACAAGGTAATCGATAAAGGGATCAGTTTGTTGATCTTAGGAGAAACAGGAGTTGGCAAAGGCGAGTTTGTTAAAGCGCTGCACAAGCAAAGCCAGCGTAAGTCTTCGCCCTTGGTAGCGGTAAATTGTGGCGCGCTGCCTAAAGACCTTATCGAATCTGAACTGTTTGGTTACGCGCCGGGCGCCTTTACGGGAGCAAGCCACAAGGGCTTCCAAGGTAAGATCCGTCAAGCAGATAAAGGGATTCTATTTCTAGATGAGATCGCCGACATGCCTTTAGAAGCTCAGTGCCGACTACTGCATGTTCTGCAAGACAAATCCGTGGTGCCAGTTGGTTCTAATCAAAGCTATCAAGTCGATTGTCAGATCATCGCTGCAACTCACAAAAACCTCGAGCAGTTAGTCGCAACAGGTGAGTTTAGGCAAGACCTGTATTACAGACTCAATGGCTTAGCCTTCACCTTGCCAAGCCTACAACACCGACAAGACAAGCACGCTTTAATCGAGCACATTCATCGTAAATACGCCGAAGACGAACAGACAATCTGCCCGCACTTGATGAGCTTACTGTGCGCCTATTCTTGGCCGGGTAATATCCGCGAATTAGACAACTTACTTAAGGTTGCTGCTCTATTAGCAAGTGATGAACCCCAACTCACACTCGAGCATGTGCCCAGCCACCTTGCTCAACATCTCACGTCATTAGCACACGATAATCAGCATCAACTGACGACTCCTAATGCCATCAAAGGTGCAACGAATAACGATCTAAGAAGTACCGTTGAAGATACCTTGTTGCAAACGTATCAAGCGAACCAAGGCAACATCAGCAAGACATCTCGAATACTCGGCATCAGCCGCAATACCATTTATCGAAAATTGAAAAGCTTGGGAATCCTCCAATAGGAAGATGAACCTAAGCTACTCAGAACCCAGCTCCACAAGTTGATTGAGCACTTCTTTATCCAATACCGGGTGATGCTTGGTCGCTAGGATCAGCACAATATCGACCGAAGGCAACGGTGGCATATCATCGAGGATTCTCAAATCTGAAGTCACGCTCAGCTTACCCATCGCGCCAATGGCTAATCCAGCTTTAACGATCGCTCGCTGCGCTGAAGCAGTATTGCTACACGCCAATAACTGATAAGGCGTGCCCTGCTTGGTTAAGCCATTCACTGCCGCGGCGTGGTACTTACAATCGGTCTGAAACAAGGCTAATGGCACTGGTTTAGACTCATCGAACACATAATCAGGGCTGCTTATCCATACTCCGATATCATGAGTGAGCCAGTAACCCTCTTCACTATCGGGCGCTCGGGTGACAATCGCCGCATCAAGCCTGCCGTCATCCAACCACTCTCTCAGCGTAATGCTGGGCAGGCTGAATATTTGGATTGAACAGGTGGGTTCTGCTTTCTGCAACAGGCGAATCACTTTCGGCAGAATGGTGTCATTGTAGTCTTCAGGGCAGCCGAGTCGCAGAGGTTGTTTGTCTTCGTAACGCTTTACTTGCTTAAGTGCGGTATTGTGAAGGGCGACCAACTGTTCGGCATGAGATCGCAGCGCTAAGCCAGCTTCAGTCAGTATTAAATTACGTCCTTCTTTCTGGAAAAGAGTGACGTTGAGTTCTTCTTCCAACTTACGCATCTGAGCACTGAATGCCGATTGGGTGCGATTTATCTGTTTCGCTGCACGAGTGAAACTACTGGTTTCTACAAACGCGAGAAAGCCTCGCAAAGCATCAATATCCATATTGAAATCACCACCCATCGTTTTTGTTAATGTATTGCATCAAAATTATCCGTTAGTGCGCCGCAATACAATCCCCTAATCTCAAATGCATACCCCTAAATACATACCCACTAAACGCAAGGAAGCAACTATGCAGCTTTATATTGGAAACCAGAACTACTCAACTTGGTCACTGCGCGCATGGCTAATATTCGACAACTACAACCTGAATGCAGAAGTCATCAAGCTCAAGCTGTTCACCTCTGATTTTTACGACACTCTGGCGAAAGTGACGCCAACGGCCAAGGTTCCAACCCTAGTTGATGGTAATGTTGCGGTGTGGGATTCATTGGCGATTCTCGAATACGTTAACGATGCCTATTTGGACGGTGCAGCGTGGCCTAGCTCAGTGAAAGAACGCGCCCATGCCCGAGCAATTTCCGCCGAGATGCACTCTGGGTTCTTTGCCGTCAGAAATGAAATGCCGATGAACTGCCGCGCACAACGAAAGCTCACACTGAGTGAAGACGCACTGAAAGACATCGCTCGTATTGATGCAATATGGTCTGCACAAATGGAACAATACCCAGAGGGATGGTTATTTGGTGAATGGTCGATTGCCGATGCGATGTTTGCACCCGTCGCATTGCGCGTAGAAACCTATGGAATACAACTTTCCGAAAAGGCATCGCAGTATCAACAACGTGTGCTTAACAGTCCATCAATACAAAAATGGCTGGCAGAGGCAAGCTTAGAAACCGATGTGGTTGAAGAAGATGAGGCGGGCAAGCCAGTATAAAATACAAGACACCCTTCCAAAGCTCACTAGTCTGTGAGCTTTTATCTAAACCTTAGTAATTTGGTCGATTGTGATCGCCTAATCACAATGTGCAGATGTGATTGTTTATATTCAAAGAAATTCAAATAGTTAAGATAAACATCATGTTACGAGCAACGATCGCATTACTCAGTATTACTAGCTTCGCCGTATCTGCCAACGCCCATCTTCCTTCTGGAGAAGAGTGGCTCAACCATGCGACTGAAGGGCTTGCACCTTACTGGTTGATGCCTAGCGCTCAAGGGGATCCGATAGGCAACTTCCCTACTTTCCGCTGTGATGACGGTACCTTGCTCGATGTTTCTGATGTGTGCCATGAACTAAACAAAGGCTGGATCACGCCACACTTTGGCAAAGAGTTTACGCGGATGAAGTCACGTCAAACTTATGCCTATGGCGTGCTCTACCACCTTAGTGGCGATAAGCAGGCTTTAGCGCTTGCCAAGCAAGGAGCCTACTACATCATTGACCAGCTAGAAGATAAGCAAAACGGCGGCTTTATCGGCTACACAAAAGAGGGAAAAGTAGGCCAGAATTGGCAGCAGCGTACTTCTCAAGATCAAGCGTATGCATTAGTTGGCCTTGCCATGTACTACTACCTGACTCAAGACAAAAAGGTAGAAGAAGCACTCATCGCCCAACAAGCTTTTATCTTTGATAAATATCGACTTAGCGACAACAGCGGTCTTGCTTGGGTACTCGCCGACGGTGAAGATGGCAGTGCAAAACGACGTGAACTGGTTGCGCAACTTGATCAAATAAACGGCTACCTGTTGTTAGTCGCTCCTCTGCTCAAAGAGCCCATCAAATCAAAATGGCTTGATGACTTAAACTGGCTCACGCAAGCCATGATTGACCAATACCATTCTGAAGATGAACAACGATTCTACGGCGCCATTCACAGCAAAGCAGCCATGATGCCGAACGCCAATCACAATGATTTTGGGCACACCATCAAAGCATATTGGATGACTTACCTTACCGGACAAACTCTGGATAACTCAGAATGGAAAGAGTTCGGTATGCAAGGGATAAAGCACACTTTAGCCCAAGCGCAATACCAGAAAGACTTCACCGATGTATCCCAATACTTTGGTGGCAAGCTTCAGAAGGCATGGCAAGGACGAGAGATTACTGGCTGGCAAAGCAGACCAGACACAAATTGGGCTTCATCATGGGAATGGGCGGAGCTTAATCAAGCAGCAATGACGGTTTCACTTGTCGATGGTTCGATGAAAGACGTCCTGCAATACACGTTACCGACCTTTCATGATGTATGGGTCGACCACAAATACGGCGGTGTCGGGCTTGACCCAAAACGCACCAAAGCTTTCCATTGGGGCAACGGTTATCACCAGTTTGAACATGCGCTGATTGGCTATTTGTTCGCTCAGCAAGTTGACGCGAAGCCAGCAATATTGCATTACGCAAGGCCGACCAACAGCGAGATGCCAATGGAACCGTATTACTATCAAGGCGATGTGGTGGAGCTATTGAATAAAGATGACGGAACGCAGAAGGTCAGTTTCAATAACATTCGACCTTAGCGTTGGTTGTTTGTTCTAAATGGACTTGAGATTCAGGGCTACGGGGAATGGACAAGGTCAAAGAGTTAGCACAATAGTGATGTCGCAGACCAAACAAAAGCCGCTGTTGATGATCAGCGGCTTTCTTGATGGAGATAAGCGGAGGTTAGTTGTCCAACCCTTTAATTGGGTTCATCGAGTGATAAACGGTGTTCACGTCACCAGTCATCGACAATGAACTCAAGTCATCAATGAAGAAACGGCTGGTCATTGTGTGCTTACCGCCATTGATAAAGATTTCGATCACTGACTTATCAACATAAACCTCGATGATTTGCTTGGTGCTCAACCTCGGTGCTTTTCTCACTGAGCCAAACTCTTCCGCGTAGAGCTGAGACATCTTACTGCGATCAAGCATGAACTCCTTTTCTGTAGCACTGAACACGATGTTATCACCCGCAACGTTAGCAAGTGTAAACTCAAACTCGTCAGTATCCGTTTCGAGCTCAACCATGAAGCTGGTTGTATCCAATTCAAGAGCATTTTCAACCACCACAGCTTCACCCTGTAGCGCTTTCAATTCAGGTAAAGCAGACTGAACAAGATAGCCATCTTGGATTTGAAGTTCGCGTGGTAACGACAACATGCCCGCCCACTGATACTCATTAGATGGTGTATCAATCTCAGGCAGACCAATCCAAGCAATCAGAATACGGCGGCCTGTATCATCTAAATAAGTCTGTGGTGCATAGAAATCGAAGCCATAATCTGGCTGCGCAATATCTTGGTGGTTTTCCAGTTCTACCGAATCGAGATTTAGGCGGTCACCGACGATATAAGCCACCGAGTAGATATTTTTGAAATCGTATGGATTTTCGCTAGACACACCTTGTGGAGAAAACAGCATCACCGACTGATTCTCTATTTCAAAGAAATCTGGGCATTCCCACATATAGCCAAGGTTGTTGTAACGAGTTTGAATTGGACCTTTGTGCTGCCAATTCATCAGGTCTCGGCTGCAATATAGCGCCATAGAGCCAGTATTTTGAGGCGTTTGAGCACCCACAACCATCAGATAATCGCCGCCCTGTTTCCACACTTTTGGGTCGCGGAAATGTTCGGTGTAGTGATCGTTTTCGATAACCACGCCGTGCTTTTCTATTTTGCCGTCAGCAGTCATCTTGGCAAAACATTGAGTTGGCACTCGCAACCAATTTCCGTCGCGCTTGTTACCTGTAAAAAACAACAATGCATTGTCGTTTTCAACCAATGCACCACCAGAGTAAACACCGTGAGAGTCGTAATCTTGGTCTGGGTGCAAGCCAATGCCGTGGTCTTCGAAATGAACGAAGTCTTTGGTAGAAAGGTGGTACCAGTACTTCATACCATGGACGGGGCCAACTGGCGTCCATTGGTAAAATAGGTGGTGTTCACCATTAAAGAAACACAGACCATTCGGATCATTAAGCAGACCAAACTTAGGCGCAATATGGTAGCTTGGATAGCCAGAGTCTTGTTTGCGAAGCTCTACCATCGCATCAATACTCTCTAGAGAAATATCTTCTATACGGCGATATCTTTGCTCTACTGTCCAGTTCGAGTTCAAACTCATACACTCTCCTCTACGGCATTCGTATTTGAAGAGTCTTTTTGAATAAACTGAGTAAGAGCTTCTTGCGTTGGAAGTGCGGTCATTGCGCCTTTTTGCGTGGTCGCCAGTGCACCACACCCATTCGCCCACTGAATTGCAGAATCGACGACTTGTTGATTGTTCCACTCATCATCTTGAGAAAGCTTTGCAAGCAAACCGCCAACAAAAGCATCGCCTGCACCCGTGGTATCCACTGGCGTCACTGAGCGACCTGAAATCAACACACCTTGGTTTTCAAATACTCGCCAAACGCCTTTCGCGCCCTGCGTAACCAGAACAAGCGTGTTGTTAAGATCTGCAATGTTAGCCAAACCTTGTTCCATCGAAGTTGAATCGGTTAAGAAATCCAGTTCTTCTTCTGAGAATTTAACCACATCAGCCAATTCAACCGCTTTCATGACCACAGACTTAATTTCAGATGGGTTTTGCCACACTTCATCACGAAGGTTTGGATCGAAGCTGATGTAACCGCCCGCGGCTTTCATACGTCGGATCGCTTCGAAGGTACTGCTTCGGCTTGGTTCATTAGCCAAAGAGATCGAGCAGACGTGTAGCCACTCGTTTTTCTTAAATTCGGGAATGTCTTCAACAGACATAAACTGGTCGGCACTTGGCTTAACCATAAACGTAAAGCTACGCTCGCCTTGGTCATCAAGATCGACCACCACGGTTGACGTGCGTTGTTCAGGGTCCTTCACCAAACGCTCGGTATTCACACCTTCCTTTTGCAGAGTCACTTCCATAAAAGTGCCAAACGGATCGTTACCCACTCGGCCAAAAAATGCGCTTTTGCCTAAAAGGCGAGAAATCGCTACCGCGACATTAGCAGGCGCACCGCCCGGACATTTCAATAATGTCGCGTCAGTCTCCGGAATGAGGTCGACGACGGCGTCTCCAGTTACCCAAACTTGATTCATCTTTCTTACCTTAAAACTGAAAATCATGACAACCGAAAGCGATGGCAATCGAAAGCAGTAGCAACCAAAAGCAAGGTGACACTTCACGCTGTCATGTAAAAATATAAAAAGGCTAGCTAAGCCAAATCACCTAGCTAGCACCCCAAAGCTTAGGAAATGAAGTGAAAAGGGGGGCTTCACTTCTAGGGAGAAACGTTAAGCTGTTGCTTTAATGTTTTGCTTGCTGCGCTCGCGCAGACCTAAAACAACGGTCAGAGCAAAGGCAGTCACGAACGCGATAATCATACCTACCACGTAGTAGCCAATCTTTTCTGGTGATATTGAGATGATGCCAGGAATACCCGCCGCACCCAGTGCTTGTGCTTTCACATTGAACATCGTGATAAACGCGCTTGAAATCGCAGCGGCACAAACCGCAGCAATGAATGGATAGCGAAGCTTCAAGTTCACACCGAACATTGCAGGTTCAGTAATACCAAGCAAGCCAGTCACACCAGAAGGAATCGCGATACCTTTCATTTTCTTATCTTTACTCATGAAACCAACCGCCAGTGCCGCTGCACCTTGTGACACGTTAGACATCGCCGCGATAGGGAAGATGAACGTACCGCCAGTCGTTGCGATATCCGCAAGCAGCTGAGTTTCAATAGCAATAAAGCTATGGTGCATACCAGTAATAACAAACGGCGCATAAATCAAACCAAACACCGCACCGCCAATGAAGCCAGCACTGTTGTATAACCAATTTAGGCCGTCACCAAGCAGGAAGCCGATATCACGAGTAAATGGACCAACAATCGTGAATGTTAACAAACCAGTTATGAAAATCGCCAATAGCGGCGTTAGCAAGTTATCCAGAACCGAAGGAATAACTTTACGCAGCCCAAGCTCAACTTTCGCTAGAATAAACGCAGAAACAAGAACGGGTAGTACTGAACCTTGATAGCCTACTTTCTCGATTTCGAAACCTAAAATGTTCCAAACCGGAATGCTGCCCGACACTGATGCGCCACCGAAGCCCCAGCCGTTAAGCAAGTCTGGGTGAACCATCAACATACCTAAAGCCGCGCCAAGGTATGGGTTACCACCAAACTTCTTACTCGCTGAAAATGCTAATAAAATAGGTAAGTACACAAAAGGAGCATTAGCAAATGTATTGATCATGTTTGCTAAGTCGGTCAAACCCGGATTAGCGTCGATTAAAGATTTGCCATCAATGAATAAGCCTTGAGCCGTCAATAGGTTGTAGATACCCATCAACAAACCACCAGCAACAATCGCCGGAATGATTGGTACAAAAATATCAGACAGGCCTTTCACCGCGCGTTGCAGGATATTTTGGTTGTCAGCACCTGCAGACGCCACATCGTTGGTCGACATTTCCGTCATTTCAGTCAGCTTAGCCAACTCAGCATAAACTTGGTTTACGATGCCTGAGCCAAAGATGATCTGATATTGACCTGCCACTTTAAACTGGCCCTTAACCCCTTCTAGGTTATCAATCGCCTGTTCATCAATTTTATCTTGGTCTGCAACCGCAAGACGCAGACGAGTCGCGCAGTGTGCGAGTGCGGTGATATTACTTTTACCACCTAATAGAGAAAGCAGCTCTTTTGCTATTTTTGGATAATTCATTACATACCCCATTGGATTATCATTTGAGCTTTTGAATTTTCGGGAACGTTTGCAAAATAAATTTTTGCCTAGAAATAACAAATGATCAAAGATAACTGCTCAATAGTGTGAGAATGATCTTCAAATTATCTCCCTAGGATAAGAAGACAGGGTTAAAATCCCCTAATAACAGGTAAATTTGATGCTCTGTTTGCAAACAATCCCAAAACTAAAATTACAATTGGATAATGAATAATGGCTAGTCTTCATGATGTCGCTCGTCTCGCTGGAGTTTCCAAGTCGACGGTTTCAAGAGTAATCAATGATGAGTATGGCGTAAAAGACGCGACCAAGGTGAAGGTGCGTAAAGCGGTTGAAGAGTGTGGCTATCTCCCAAACCAAGTCGCTAAAGACTTAAAGTCCCAAAAAACCAACCTGGTTGGCGTGATTGTTCCTAGGGTTTCTTCCCATGCCACCTCTCAGGGTGTCGATGGTTTAACCGCCGTCTTAGAGCAAGCGGGCAAGCATGTATTATTAGCGAGCACACACCAAACACACCATAAAGAACTTGAATATATTCAGATATTTAACCAGAAGCGTGTTGAAGGCATCATCCTGTACGCGACCCACCTCGACAACCAATTAGTCAAAGCGATTCAAAGCTCTGCCGTACCCGTGGTATTGGTTGGTCAAGACGGGTCAATGTTTAACATCCCAAGCATTGTGCACGACGACACTCGCGTAGGGTTTGAAGCGGGTAATCGCCTCATAGCGAAAGCTTGTAAGCATATGGGATTCATCGGTGTGCAAGGTGATGATATTGCGGTTGATAAGATGAGATCGGAAGGCTTCGCTCAATCGCTTCAATTTAACGACCTCACACTGCAATTTCACGCCCGTGGCGACTTCACCATAGAATCAGGTTACCAACTGGCGAAGCAGTATCTCAAGGAGCACACCAAGCTCGACGGCCTATTCTGCGCCACTGACCGTATCGCAATCGGTGCGATCAGAGCAATTCAAGAAGCGGGCCTCGTTCCAGGAAAGGATGTCTTGGTACTCGGCGTGGGTGATGATGAACTTGCTTCAGTATGCACACCAACGCTGTCTACGTTTAACTATGCGTTTGATAAAGCGGGAGAAAATGGAGCCAAGCTGCTACTCGACCGTATTGAGAAAAAAGGCTTTGAAATGAGCAAGATGGTGTTGACCTTCACCACTATTGACCGAGAGTCTTGCTAGCGATTTATTTCAGAGATCAGGTTATCCCAAGATAAAAAATGCCAACCTTCGAGTTGAAACGATAAGGTTGGCATTTGCTGATGCGACTATCACATCATGAGTAACACTCTCTATCTAAACGATATATCAAGCAATTAGAACCAAGTTTCCATCTGCAGTGCAAACAGAACCTCGCCGCCCTCTCCCATCGTTGCAGCATCTGCTTCAGTGCTGATCGAGTAACCATTTAGGTCTTCACTCCAATCCACATAGCTCACAGCGAAACGCAGTTCTGGTCGGTCAAAGAAACCAGTGCTAGTTGAAAGCTTGAGTGTTGGTGCAACTGTCGCTTTGTAGAAACCGCCGCTCGCTTGCTCTGTCGAGTTGTCTAAATCCATGTATTGCAATGAACCTTCGTAAACCATCTCAAAGTTCTCTGTGAACTCTTGAGCTAATCGAACGTTTAAAGAAGCCCATGTGAACTCGTCATTCTTCTTCAAACGGTCTTGGCTATGCTCTGCCATTAATGCAGGTGCTAAGCGCCAGTTGTCGCCAATGCGAGTGACACCGTAGCTAAACAGGCGAACGGCTTTCGCGTCATCCAGTAGATCACCATTTGAACCGATGCCTTTTAGCTCTGCACCTAGGCCACTACCCACTAACATACCCGTTTTAGAGAAGCCTTCGCTCAGACCAAAGAAGTTGTCTCCATGGTACGCAAACATTGCGTGTACACCGCTTTCAGCTGCGCCATTTAGGCGGCTATCGTTGTCTGCTGAGGTCATACCGCTCAACATCACTTGCCATTGGCCAATACGGTTATTCATAGTTGCAATGTAGTTTTCTACATCTGTTGACGAGCTATCAATCTCACCAAAATCTCGGCCATAAATAGAGAAATTCGCTTTCCAGTTGTCGCTCATCTGAACGTCATAAACGCCCGCACCAGTACCTGATAAGAAGACAATATCCGAATCGAAAAAGTGAATATCAAAGTTGTCGCGATCGAATCGTTTACCCGCCCAAAACGTTGCTTCAGAAAACGCTTCAGATTCAGAGAACATGCTCAGACGGTTCAGTTCTGAATACACTTGTCGCACATTCAACTGGCTTTCGCTGGCAGTCCATTCATTATTTGTTTCAGTACTGTCGGCTAACATGATACGAAACAAGGCACTAGAACCATCATCCGCAAAACGCTTATGAATCAAGTTAGCTTCAACGTAATGATCATCTTCCACACCAAGTCGTCCAATAGGCGCACCAATCGCACCCGCCGCTGTCATGTAAGGACCAGTACCTGTCGCGCCGTTTAGGTCGTCGTTGATCAATAACCCAGAGCGAGCATAGCCGTGAAACTCAAACGAAGAAGCCTTTTCATTGGCCTCGGTAGAGACCTGCTCTGTTTGTGCAACCCTTTGTTCTAATTCATTAATACGTTGCTCTAATGCTGCAACGTCTTCACTTGCTAATACCGATGTAGTCATTAGCCCCATTGTTACAGCAACCGCTAAAATGTGTCGTTTCATTCTGATGTTCTCACGTTAATTGTTTTGGATTATTTGCAAACGTTCCCAAAACAATTCGTAAGCACATTTCGGCTTATACTTTTGATGTATAAGCTCTATATCGAAGAAGAAATAGAAATCAGTCGTGTTGATTACTTCACTTTTGTATCTGAGTGGATGATAGATCGATAACTTCGGGAACGTTACCGAAAATGTATAATTCTGATAACTTTGTCACAAGTGAAATTGATTAATGGGCGAAAAATAGTGTATCGCGCACATTAGATATCTCAGAAAAATAGAGAGAAAATCCAGTACGAGAATTAGGAAAGGCGCTAAAAAATGCAACAGGTTGGCTATAAAAATTAAAGCCTGAGAAGCGATTTTTCAGGCTTTAGAAAGGCGTTCATTGATAACAATAGGTCGTTTTTTGAAAAGTGTATGACATTAACTAACGTGACAGTTTATAGAAGAATAAAGCGTTTAAAAGACTACTTTCTCTTACCCTGCTCCACCAACTTTTCATTCCATGCCGTATTGCCGTCACGCTTAGAGACATCGTACTCCGCACAGAACTGAGATATGGTCATATTGTTATCGCCAGTGGCAAGCTTGAGAGCCAACTGAACTTGTTGAAGCTTGCTTTGCAGTCGCAAGATTTGACCAGCATTTGGGCTTTTCTCTTTGGCGTATTTTAAAGCCGCATGCTTACGTTCTGCCGCGCCCGCTCGGCGATCTGCTTCTGATAACAGATACTTGAGTTGAGCAACACTCTTGCCTTTCTTGAAGGCAGGATCAAGCAACTCAACGCATTCATCAAACGATGGATCGATAACGTATGGGTCAACTTTATGAGCTTGTTGGCGCATCCATTCGAGTGCGAGTTTTTCATCTGACATAATTACATCTTTACCAAAGAAACAGCCCTATATGGTATCGCTCAATAGCAAACCGCTGCAATAACAAATTGAGTGACTTTACGCCTTTTTACACTGTGCCGATTGACTAATTTAACAATCACAGCTCCAATAGTTGGCTTTAACGCATCACAAACAGCTCTTCGTGGTAGTGCTTTTCAATATCAAATTGATAGGTGTCTAATTCTTTTTTCAGTGATGTAGAGAACAACTCCGGCCCGCAGAAATACATCTCGTACTCGTTGAGGTCGCCACATTGATTGACAATTCTTCCGGCGTTTAGCCGCGGTGAGTGCAAGGTATCTATCACGGTCAACTTCACACCAACCGCGTGTGCTAGGTGCCACAACTCATCGATTAATTGCTTATCAACACCGCGAGTACAATAAAACAGTTGAATACGAGGATGATCTCGTTCTGTTTTGAGCGCTTCAAGTGTTGCAAAAAACGACGCTATCCCGACACCACCAGCAATCCAAATTTGTGGCTTGCTTAGGTCAAAATAAAGTCGACCATAGGGTCCTTCAACCGTAACCGCATCGCCCGCTTTCACTCGTTCATATAGGCCATTAGTAAAATCACCCAGCTCTTTGATCAAAAAGCGCAGCTCTGGATCATCACTGCCAGAAACAATGGTAAACGGATGCGGGTCTTCATTACCGAAACGCAAGTACGCAAACTGCCCAGCTTTGTGACCTTGCCAAGATACCTCCGGTTTTAACACAAGCTCCATCACTTCAGCTTGTGGAAAATAGCGAGTCGAGATAATCGTCGCTGAGTGACGATTACGACGCCCAACCAAGCCCAACAAACTGTAAATCGCTGCGATAGACCCAGCCAAAGCAAATGCCACAGTTAGATAATAAATAGGTTCTCCCCAATACGCTCGTTTAAGCAGGATTACTGAGTGGAAAGCGATAAACAGGTACGCAACCGACATCAGACGGTGCGACAATTTAAACGGTTTGTACTTCACTGCCGCCCATAGTGACGCCACCAGTAAAATGAGCAACAAGTAGAAGCCCCACTCGCCAATACTCTGAGCAATACCGCGTAATTCATTGACCCATAACTCCCATCCAGTCAAAACAGCTTGCGGCCCTGAACCATCGTGTCGAACAGGCTTATCTAACACACCAGACACCACCAATGACTTAGGTATTTGGTACCACAACCAGTGTGTCACACCCAGTGCAACACCACCGATACCGAGCCATTTATGGACTCGATATGCTTTATCCATACCTTTCAGCCAATTCTCAACCATAGGCAAACGCATCGCCAAGATCATTGTGATGGACATTAACACCAGAGACAAAATACCTGAGTACTGAATCATGGCTGAGCGCCATTCAAAGACATCGCTTGAAGCGAATAATTGCGGTTCCATCGCAAACCAAAAGGCTGACATTGTGGCAATCATTGCCCAAATGATATTGCGGACTGTTTTCATTTGTTAACACTCATAAAGACGACATCATTACTTTAGCTCCTGTGATGTAAAGGGACGTCAACGTACGTAAATCTATGCAAAGGATCTCGTTCATTGTGCTGTAGCAGAGATAAAAGAGACAAACTGCCCACGGCCAATAAGCGCTCTTTGATCGATAAAAGCGGATTCTTCGTACATATAAGTCCGTTAGTGAGCATGCTCGAAGATAACAATAAATGAGAAGAAGAGAAGATATGAAGGACATGACCCTTTCTAAACAAGATATCCAAACAATGGACCCGCGCCACCGCATTCGTTTGGTTAACTCCCTATCTGGATTTAAAAGCGCCAACCTAATTGGTACTTGTGATAAACAGGGGCTTGAAAACCTTGCGATAGTGAGCTCTGTCATTCACCTAGGGTCTGATCCCGCGCTGCTTGGTTTTATTGTTCGCCCAGATAAAAGCCGACGTCATACGCTAGAAAACATCCTAGAAACTAAGTACTTCACCGTTAACAGCATTGGTGCTGACTTTGTTAAAAAGGCCCATCAAACCTCGGCTCGCTACCCTAAACCAGTCTCAGAATTCAACGCGGTCGGCTTAACGGCCTATTATGACGACACATTCCCCGCTCCCTTCGTCTTGGAGAGCAGTTTAAAGATAGGGTTAGCGTTCAAAGAACAGATAACAATCGAAAGCAATCAAACGCAAATGTTGATCGGTGAAGTTATAACGATTCACGCACCCAAACGCGCCGTGATGCCGGATGGCTACCTTGATTTAGAAGCGTTGGATTTGGTCACGGTATCAGGGCTTGATAGCTACCACGTAACTCAAAGACTGCACCGATTAAGCTATGCAAAACCACAACAGCCACTCTTTCCACTCACTCGTGAAGGTAACCCAACTTCATGGGAAGCTTTCGAACTCAATCTAAACTAATTTTGTTCGGCAATTTGCTATCAAAAGTGCTAACGTCCTTTAATTCCAAGAGATGCATCTCACACAGGCGCATCTCACTGAGCACACTATTCATTCTTACGTCTGTTTCCAAGGACCCTTTTGAAGTTAACTCACTTTAAATACAAAACGCGCGAAGGCCCAGACTACCGACATGGCGATCAGGTGTCATTCATGGACATCAAACAAACCTTCGGTATGGGCAGCATTCGTGTGGGTGCTTGGGTGACGAAAGAAGAAAAAGAGTTGGCCGCAAATCTGATATTCGATTCGCTAGCCGACTTGGCTTACATCTTGGCTTTGCCACCAGAAGCGATTGGCCTTCGCGGCACATTAGGCTTAGCGTTCGGCAGTGGCGGCAGAAAAGGCGTACAAGCACACTATGCCCCGAACCAACGAGAATTAGCCCTCGCGAAGAATGCCGGAGCTGGCGCGCTCGCTCACGAGTTTTGGCATGCATTTGACCACTATATCGCTGAGAAAGCGTTTGAAATCGGCGATACCTCTGGCCCTCGCAAGCAGATCCTGTTCGCCAGCGACTGTTGGTTGCACGATAGAACGGTGCGACCTCATCCATTAAACGAAAGTTTGATGTCTCTGTTTGATGCCACACTGCTTAGCGACAATAACTTGGACAAACACGATTATGTGGCTCGCAGTGTGATTGCCGACAAAGCGATGTCTGCCCGTTACTTCTCACTACCCACAGAGATGATGGCGCGCGCTTTTGAATCCGTGATTGAATCGTGTTCCGATATCAAGAACGCTTATCTAGTGGATGGCACAACCAAGCCTGATATGTACCCCGTGTATCCTGATATGGCGCACCGAGAACAGATATACCAAGCCCTGCAAGGTTACTTCGCACCATTAGGCCGATCTTTGAGTAAATAGCATTTTGAGTCAGTAACTCTCTGCATATTTACAATGAATGACATGTACCATAAGTTGATCATGTGTAAGCTCTGATATAACATGTACAACAAGCGGAACATGTAGAATAGTTAATTCATGAATGATTAACTATTCTGTGTATATAGAAAGATTAAACATATCCAAAAACAACAGGGTAAATAAGTGATGAATATTGTTTCTTTTACTGAGGCCAGAAATAGCCTTAAGTCTGTGCTCGATAGAGTGGTAGACGATTCTGATGTTACGGTAATAACCAGACGAGATTCAGAAGATGCAGTGGTCATGTCTCTTGATCATTTTAATTCAATGCAAGAAACCTTGTACCTTATGAGCTCGCCTAAAAACGCTGAAAGATTGGCTGAATCTATTGCTCAACTCGAAGCCGGAAATACAACCGTTCGAGAATTGAATAATGACGAATGATCGAAAGATTGTATTTACAGATAATGCTTGGGAAGATTACCTATACTGGCAAACCCAAGACAAGAAAACGCTCAAGAAACTAAATAAGTTGATTGAAGCCGCCAAAAGAACGCCCTTTGAAGGGATTGGAAAGCCGGAGCCACTAGTCGGCAACCTGTCTAGCTTTTGGTCAAGACGAATCGATGACAAGAATCGATTAGTGTATAAAGCAGATGACGATAACTTTTATATAATTGCTTGTCGTCACCACTATTAAAAGCAGTAAGCAGCACATAGAAAGGGCAGTAATGATCAGTTGGCCATCTTTGGTAAAACTCGACGGTGATGATGAGCTTATTTACGTCGCATCCGAGAACGATTTTCAGGCAGAATGCTCAGACATGATCCTGGGCGAAGATGATTACCTCATCGATTCTGAAGGCGACAGCTACTCGCTGCAATCAAGCTCAAATCAACTGTCTCTAGCTAAACTAGCAGACCAGTATTCGGTTGAGAGCGTGACCAAACTGATTCGAAATCACGAGTTCCAGAAAGCCGAAGTGTGCCTAATGAAGATCCACTTCCTAACTATCGAAGAAGCGATTCAGTCTTTGGCTTTTGAGGCTCGCTAATACTGCTTAAGAACTCGTATCAAAGCGAATCCCCAAGACAGATTAAACAAAAACAGCGCCAATTCAGGCGCTGTTTTTGTTTGTTGTCTTAGCTATCTCAAAGAAAGCTAATACATTAAGCGATAAAAATCTGTGCCAGAGCGTAGCCTAAACAACATGCGCCTACTACACCGATTAAACCCACCGACATGAATGAGTGGTTGAAGTACCACTTACCAATCTTGGTGGTGCCAGAAACATCGAAGTTTACTGTTGCGATATCTGATGGGTAGTTCGGGATGAAGAAGTAGCCGTAAACCGCTGGCATCAAGCCGATAAGCAGTGCTGGGTCTAACCCTAAGCCAAGGCCAACCGGTAGCATCATACGTGCTGTTGCTGCTTGTGAGTTCACCACAACCGATACGATGAATAGCGCTAGTGCGAACGTCCATGGGTAGTTAGTCACCATTTCCACGATGCCAGATTTGAACTGAGGCATTGCGTATTGGAAATAAGTATCCGACATCCAAGCGATACCGAAGATAGCAATCGCTGCCACCATACCGGATTTGAATACCACACCGTTTGGCACGTCACGAGGGTCAGTTTTAGTTGCCAGCAAGATGATACCGCCGAAACAGAGCATCATCATTTGGATGATCACCGACATCTTGATTGGCTTGTCGCCGTCTACGATGGTTCTGATCTCAGGCACCATCGCCACGATAACAATCACGACAATTGAAAGTAGGAAAATCAAAACCGCATTGCGAGCCGAAGTTGGAAGCACTTCATCCAAAGACGTCGCGGTGGTGCTTTCGATACGCTTTTTCCACTCAGGATCTTTTAGGCGTGCTTGGTATTCAGGATCGTCGTTCAGCTCTTTGCCGCGTTTCAGGCTGTACAAAGAAAGCAAAAACGTACCAAACAAGGTTGCAGGCACCGTCACCATCAAAATGGAAAGCAGAGTAATAGAGTGTTGGATATCTGAAAGTTGCGCGAGGTAGTACACCACAGCCGCTGAAATTGGCGATGCAGTGATAGCAAGTTGAGACGCGACAGATGCCGCTGCCATTGGACGCTCAGGACGAATACCGTTCTTCAGTGCAACATCGCCAATGATTGGCATGATTGAGTAAACCGCGTGGCCAGTACCCAATAGGAAAGTCATCGAGTAAGTCACGAACGGTGCTATCAAGGTGACGCGTTTCGGGTTCTTTCTAAGCACCCTTTCCGCCACTTGCAGCATGTATTTCAAACCACCTGCCGCTTCGAGAATCGAAGCACAAGTAACAACGGCGAGGATGATCAGCATCACGGTGACAGGTGGAGACGTTGGTGGCATCTTGAAGACAAACACCTCGATAACCAAACCAATACCAGAAACAACACCTAAGCCAATACCGCCATACCGAGATCCGATATAAAGGACGACTAATAAAAATAGAAACTCAAAATACAACATAAGTAACCCTGCTAAAAATGTGGACTAATGTTATTTTCTCCCTAAGCTCAGCCATTTACTTATTGCTTGGTCACACTATGATTGCAGGCTCCCGGTAATTGTTTTTTATAAGATTATGGTCACGTAAACAGACCTGTAAGTTTATGAAATGTAATAAGAAGCCAGACGCACAAGCTAGATTTGTTATGTGGAATAATCATAATTGTTTCTGTTAGATCTGGATGGCCTATAAAACACAAGGCTCATAACTGAACGATATTATTTCAACCACAACCAATCACATTTAAAGTCATGCAGAAGCATATTGCCGAGCCGATTGGATATATTCTTACTGAACGTTGACTCGCCTATCACTAGACACTATGTCAAAATACCCGCCCTCACGATGACAACACATTAAGAACCACGGATATGAATTTTCAAGCTGCTATTTTTGATATGGATGGGCTGCTGCTCGACACCGAGCGACTTTGTATGCAGGTTTTTGAAGAAGCATGTCACGCGCAAGGTGTTCCGTTTTTGCAAGATGTCTACCTAGGCATCATTGGTTGTAACGCAAAAACCATCGAACAGATTTTTCGAAATGGTTACGGTGAAGGGTTAGATTACCCAGCGCTGAATAATGAATGGCGCACGCGCTACAGTGCAATTGTTAAAAACCAAGCAATCCCAGTAAAAGATGGCGTGATTGAGCTGCTTGAATGGCTAAAATCGAATGACATTCCAATCGCGGTGGCGACCTCCACTCAGCTTGATATCGCAAAGAAGAAGCTTGAGCTGGCTGGCCTAGATTCGTACTTCACTTCATTAAGCACAGGCTGCGAAGTGACTCACGGCAAGCCTCACCCAGAGATTTACTTGCTGGCGGCTGAACGCCTAGGTGTTGCGCCTGAAACCTGCCTAGCGTTCGAAGATTCGAACAACGGAATTCGCGCTTCTATGGCAGCCAACATGATCAGCTTCCAGATCCCTGATTTAGTAGAGCCATGTGACGAAGTGAAAGCGCTTGGACACACCATCAGCCCTTCTCTGCATGATGTGCTAGCACAGCTTCAACAAGCTGCAGCTTAAGCTCTGACTGCCGTTGATAATGCTTTTATCAACGTAGACAAGCCCCTCTATTAAGCCGACTCACAGAGTCGGTTTTTTTGTTGGTATTCCTTTTATAAAAGATAAAAACTCGCGCTTGAAACTGTTAAAGTCGATGTGAAATAAATGCTAGGTGATCAACAAGATTGCTAACGTCTACATAGGGAGAAAGAGACGCGTGAAGGAAAAGTTTGAAGACCAACTGCTTGAGTTTGCACAACGAGAAATGACACAAGATGCAGCACACGACATTAGCCACATTAAGCGCGTAGTCAAAACCGCTAAGGCTTTGTGTGCTCAAGAACAGGCTAAGCTTGAAGTCGTTTTACCCGCCGCTTACCTTCATGATTGTTTCACCTTTCCTAAGAACCATCCAGACAGAGCCAAAAGCTCGCAAATGGCAGCAGACAAGGCGATCTCTTTCCTCAAATCTATCGACTATCCCGCGTCCTATCTTGATGAGATCCATCATGCGATTGTCACGCATAGTTACAGCGCTAACATCACACCAGAAACCTTGGAAGCTCAAATCGTCCAAGATGCTGATCGCCTAGATTCTCTCGGTGCAATTGGTATTGCTCGTTGCCTATACGTTGGTCAAAGCTTCGATGCCGAACTCTATAACCACGAAGACCCGTTCGCCAAGCAGCGTGATTTGGATGACAAGCATTACAGTGTCGACCATTTCTACGTGAAACTGTTCAAGCTCGCTGAAACCATGAATACAGAATCCGCCAAATTAGAAGCCAACAAGCGAACCGACTACATGCGCGGTTTTCTTGTTCAATTGGCGACAGAAGCTTAAGCTCCTTTTCATATAGAAATTAGTCCCCATATCATAAAGAATCGCTTTAGTTTGGAACCTTCAATGACCCAAGAAAAATTCGACACCATTTATCAACGTGCGGCTCACCGCAAAGGCGGAGCGGCCGAACTCGAAAAAATTATTCGTGCGCCCCTTTCACAAGCCGAGCTATCACAAATCACCGACGATCGTTGGCTAGCCGCCTTTACTGAAAAAGTATTCCAGTGTGGTATTTCATGGAATGTAGTGAGGAAGAAATGGCCGCAATTTGAAGAAGTGTTCTTTGAATTCAATATCGAAAAAATGCTGATGCTGCCGAATGAAATGTGGGAACAAAAAGCGCAAGACCCGCGCATTATTCGCCACCTCACTAAGGTGATGACCATCCCTGCCAATGCCACCATGATCCACAATGCTAAGCGTGAGGCGGATTCCTTCTCACAAATGGTTGCCGACTGGCCATCAGAACGTATCACTGAACTTTGGGATTATCTGAAGAAACACGGCAAGCGATTAGGCGGTAACACTGGTGCCTACACTCTGCGCCAAATGGGTAAAGATACCTTCATCTTGTCATCAGATGTTGAAGCACACCTACGCAGCACAGACGTGGTTGATAGCGGTCGTAACACCAAGCGAGCACAAGTCGCGGCAAGTAAGGCTTTCAACGAGTGGCAGCAGCAATCAGGTCGTACCCTGAGCGAAATAAGCCAGATCGTCGCCTACAGCTGTGGCGATAATCGCGTCTAGTTCAATAAGAATGACTTAAAGCTTTAGAACGCACGCAGTTCACTGCAAACTAAATGTTATAAGTCATTAACAAATAAGCGTGCATCGCACTTTCATCCGGTGGCATTGTATAGATAAATGTATACAATATAGAGTAACACTCATGAATTATTCTCGACCAACCCAACTCGACTAAACAAGGGCCCTTATCTCTATGACAGCTCTCAAAAATTCTGTCTCCAAAGGTGTAAAAACAAAAGTAACAGGCCAGACTCAAGACGATGTTGTTTACTGCCATATCTTCGACGCGATACTAGAACAAAGGCTGCCACCAGCCACCAAATTAAGCGAAGAAGCCTTAGCAGAAATCTTTAGCGTTAGCCGCACCATTATCCGCCGTGCCTTACTGCGTCTTTCTTTAGAACAAGTTGTGGTGATCCGTCCTAACCGAGGAGCCGTGATTGCTGCGCCAACGGTTGACGAAGCCAAACAAATCTTTAAAGCACGTGAAGTGATGGAAATTGCTATCACTGAGCTGGCGGTGAAAAACGCAACCAAAGCTCAAATAGAAGAATGCAGAAAATTAGTCGCGAAAGAGAACTGTGCTTTCGACCAAGGCGATTACGGTTCTGGCCTACGTTTGTCTGGTGAGTTCCACATCAAATTGGCTGAAATGGCAGAGAACGCGCCACTGCTGGCTTTCCAACGCAGCTTGGTATCGCAAACTTCACTGCTGATCGCTCAGTACGAAACGGGCAACCACTCGAACTGTTCTCTAGACGAACACTCAGGCTTACTGGATGCGATAGAGTCAGGCAATGAACAACAAGCCGTAGAGTTGATGCAAGAACACCTAAGCCATATTCGTTCGAAGCTCAACCTAGACAGCAGCACAGCTTCTAGTGATCTGCATGTCGTGTTCTCAGATCTGCTTAAGAGTAAGTCATAGACGATTCAACAAACGATTGATAACTATCTGTTAACAGCTTTTTATTAACAATACAGGAGAGAAGTAAGCCCCTGCGTTTGCTTCTCTTTTTTATGCCCTCTCACCTAAAAATAAAGACGACGATCGGCTCACATCCATCTAAAACACTGTCTATTCTAGCCTCAACAACGATCTTAGCCTCTACAGAATCACTCCCAACAGTGCCATAAATCTTGTCTTTATCTTGTATACATAGCTATCCATTCATTCACACCATAAAACTGTTCAATCTCAATCCAAACCCTTATAAAACAGACGACTATGACCAAAATTAAATTGTATACAATTCACGACAAGCCATCTTTGTTGCGTTTTTGTAAATAAATAGTTGACCGCAGGGTCAGGATGGATAATTATTGACCTAGAAGTCAAAAAGAATACACATGGAAATATGTCGATTTACAAGGAGGTCTCTTGATTACTTTTTTGCTCAATCAGGAAATAAGACGCGAAGATAATCTGTCGCCAAATATGACAGTGCTCAACTACCTTCGTACCAAGATAAATAAGACGGGTACAAAAGAAGGTTGTGGGTCGGGCGACTGTGGCGCATGTACGGTAGTTCTGGGTGAAGTGGTTGATGGACAACTGCAATACCGCTCGGTGAACTCTTGCCTTACGTTCGTTTCAGCGCTGCATGGAAAGCAACTGATCACAGTAGAAGATCTACAAAACCGAGATCGCTCTTTGCACCCAGTACAGAAAGCGGTGGTGGATTTTCACGGTTCCCAATGTGGTTACTGCACACCGGGCTTCATCATGTCGATGTTTGCGCTAGGCAAGAACAAACCCGATGCGAGCAAAGAAGACGTCATGGAATCACTGGCGGGTAACCTATGTCGTTGTACTGGCTACCGACCAATTGTTGATGCTGCGATGTCGCTTTCAACAGACCAGCCTTTGATCGACCAATTTGCTGAACTTGAACGCAACACCATCAAGAAGCTAGAAGGTATTCAAGACACCGAGGCCAACTTACGCCTTGGTCACCTCACCGCTTTTTCCCCGAAAAGCACCGATGAGCTGGCCAAGCTTTTTCAAGCCCACCCGAACGCTAAGCTGGTTGCTGGCGGTACGGATTTAGCGCTGGAAGTGACGCAATTCCATCGTGAGATTGAAACACTGATCAGCGTGAACCTTGTTGAAGACATGAAGGTATGTGAAGAGACCGACACCGATCTAATCATTGGTGCCAACCTGCCTATCAGTGATTCTTACTCACTATTGAAAAAACACTACCCAGATTTTGGTGAACTGCTGCATCGCTTTGCTTCACTGCAAGTGCGTAACCAAGGCACCATCGGCGGTAATGTAGCGAATGCTTCACCTATCGGTGACACCCCTCCTCTGCTGATTGCCCTTAACGCAAAGATCAAACTTCGTTGCGGTGACGAGTCACGCACCATGCCGATTGAAGATTACTTCATCAGCTACAAAGTGACGGCGCAAAAAGAGAGTGAGTTCATTGAACAGATCATCATTCCTAAGCCAACTAACGACAGCTTCCGAGCTTACAAACTGTCTAAACGTTTAGACGACGACATCTCTGCGGTGTGTGGTGCGTTTGATATTCAAATCGAAGACGGCAAGGTTTCTTACGCTCGTATCGCTTTCGGCGGTATGGCTGCAACACCTAAGCGCGCGGCGCGTTGTGAAAATACGTTATTAGGCAAACCATGGACAGACGCTAATATTAAGTTAGCGATGCAGGAACTGTATAACGACTTTGAGCCGCTATCTGATTTCCGTGCCAGCCAAGAATACCGTTCATTGTCGGCAGCCAATATGTTGCGTCGTTACTTCATTGAACAGCAGAACAAAAACAACCAAATCGAAACAAGGGTAACGTCTTATGTCTAAATCAAATTCCTCTGTTCACAAGAGCAATGCGATGACCCACGAAGAGATGGTTACCATTGCAAAACAAGACCTAAAAACTGGCGTAGGTAAAAGCGTAAAACACGACAGTGCAACCAAGCAAGTCACGGGCGAAGCGGTATACATTGACGACCGCCTAGAGTTCCCAAATCAGCTGCACGTCTACGCACGCCTGAGCACTCAAGCACACGCGAACATTACCAATATAGATTTATCACCGTGTTACGAATTTGAAGGCGTGGCGATTGCCATTCAAGCCAAAGACGTACCAGGTGAATTGGACATTGGTGCAATCCTACCGGGCGACCCACTGCTTGCCGATGGCAAAGTAGAATACTACGGCCAACCTGTGATTGCTGTGGCAGCTAACGATCTAGAAACCGCACGCAAAGCCGCGCACGCAGCCGTTATTGAATACGAAGAGCTACCAGCCATTCTTGATGTGAAAGAAGCGCTGGCAAAAGAGCACTTCGTAACAGAAAGCCACACTCAACAGCGTGGTGACTCAAAAGCAGCACTGAAAAAAGCGAAACACGTGATCTCTGGTGACCTAGAGATCGGTGGCCAAGAACACTTCTACCTAGAAACGCAAATCAGTAGTGTAATGCCAACCGAAGACGGCGGCATGATCGTCTACACCTCTACACAGAACCCGACCGAAGTTCAAAAGCTGGTTGCGGAAGTGATTGGCGTGCCGATGCACAAAGTCGTGATTGATATGCGTCGTATGGGTGGTGGTTTCGGTGGTAAAGAGACTCAAGCAGCCTCTCCAGCCTGTATGGCTGCGGTGATTGCCCACCTTACAGGCCGACCGACCAAAATGCGTCTGCTGCGTAATGAAGACATGCAGCAAACCGGTAAACGCCACCCGTTCTACAATCAATATACAGTCGGTTTTGACGACAACGGTGTGATTCAAGGTGCCGACATTACCGTTGCAGGTAACTGTGGTTACTCACCAGACTTATCAAGTTCTATTGTCGACCGCGCGATGTTCCACTCAGACAACGCTTATTATCTAGGCGATGCAACTGTGGTCGGTCATCGATGCAAAACCAATACCGCATCGAACACCGCTTACCGTGGCTTTGGTGGCCCGCAAGGCATGATGACGATTGAACACATCATGGACGAGATTGCGCGTTACCTGAAAAAAGATCCTTTGGAAGTACGTAAAGCGAACTACTACGGCGAAGAAGGCCGTAATGTGACCCATTACTACCAAACCGTTGAAGACAACTTTTTACCTGAGATAACCGAACAGCTTGAACGCAGCAGTGACTATCACGCACGTCGTAAAGAAATCGCTGAGTTCAACAGGCAGAGCCCTATCTTGAAGAAAGGCCTTGCGATCACACCAGTGAAATTCGGCATCTCGTTTACTGCGACTTTCTTGAACCAAGCAGGTGCGCTCATCCATATCTACACCGATGGCAGTATTCATTTGAATCACGGTGGTACGGAAATGGGGCAAGGCTTGAACATCAAAGTGGCACAAATCGTTGCACAGGAGTTCCAAGTCGATGTCGAACGTATCCAGATCACCGCTACAAACACAGACAAAGTTCCGAACACATCACCAACCGCAGCCTCATCGGGCACCGACCTCAACGGTAAGGCCGCGCAAAACGCCGCAATGACCATTAAGCAGCGCCTGATTGACTTCGCTTCTTCGCACTTCAAAGTGTGGCCTGAAGAGGTGATATTTAAGAACGGCATGGTGCAGATCCGCGACGAGATCATGACCTTCAACTCGTTTGTTGAACTGGCTTGGTTTAACCAAATATCGCTATCGAGCACTGGTTTCTACCGCACTCCGAAGATCTATTACGATCACGAGAAAGCACGCGGTCGCCCGTTCTACTACTACGCGTATGGTGCCTCTTGCTCAGAGGTTATCGTCGATACGTTAACCGGTGAAAACAAGATCCTGCGCGTCGATATTTTGCATGACGTGGGCGCTTCACTGAACCCAGCAATTGATATAGGCCAAGTCGAAGGTGGCTTTGTGCAAGGTGTCGGTTGGTTAACAACGGAAGAGTTGGTTTGGAACCAGCAAGGCCGCTTGATGACCAATGGCCCTGCAAGTTACAAGATCCCTGCGATTGCTGATATGCCAATTGATTTTAGAACGCATCTTTTAGAAAACCGTAACAACCCAGAAGACACCGTCTTCAACTCGAAAGCTGTGGGTGAACCGCCTTTCATGTTGGGTATGTCGGTATGGAGCGCACTGAAAGACGCAATCAGCTATGTCGCCGTCGATGGCGCGATTCCTAAGCTCAACACACCTGCAACGCCAGAACGTATTCTGATGGCGATTCAGGAAGTCACTGAAACCGCTCCGACCTCGGTCGATGCTCAATCAGAAACGGCTTAAGGCTCGGTTTATATAGACCGCTTAGGGCGCAATAAATAGCTTAGAGCACCTATAAATAGCTTAGGAAGCATAGAAGGGATTTAGGAGGACGTATGTTTAAGGATAATTGGATTCACGAACTGGCAAAACTTGAAGAGAACTACGAGCCATGTGTGATGGTGACAGTGCTTGAAGACAGAGGCTCAGTGCCGCGTGATGCGGGTACCAAGATGCTTGTCACTCGTGACCGAATCATCGCTACGATTGGTGGTGGTCACCTTGAACATGTGGCCACTAAAATGGCTCGAGAGATGCTGATTGCCAGTGAAAAGTCGCTCAAAGTGGAACGTTTTAACCTAGGCGCTCGTTTGGGCCAGTGTTGTGGCGGAATGGCAACACTAAGCTTTGAACCGATTGGCACTCAGCAGAATCACCTTGTGTTGTTTGGCGCAGGCCACGTTGCCAAAGCGCTACTGCACATTGTCGCGACTCTGCCTTTCCGTGTGACCTGGATTGATGAACGTGAAGAAGTATTTCCTGAAACGCTGCCACATGGTGTGAAGAAGCTTGTCTCAGATGATCCGGTTGGCGAAGTGAAACACATGCCACCGAACAGCTATTACCTTGTGATGACGCACAACCACCAGCTCGATTTCGACCTGACCAAAGCGATTATTGACCGTGAAGATAGCCGTTACTTTGGCATGATCGGCTCGCTTACCAAGCGTAAGAAATTCGACTTCCGCTTAGAGCAGCGCGGCTACAGCCAAGAACAAATCGAAACCATGCTTTGCCCGATTGGCATTAGCGCCGTGAATGGCAAACATCCTGCCGAAATTGCGGTATCGGTTGCGGGTGAACTGATCGCACACTATCAAGGCCAAGCGCTTGAACAAAAGCGCCCAACCAAACAATATCGAAATCAGGGTTTGACCGATCAACACAGTCAACCAAGCGACGTAGGCGAACCACCATTGGAAGAGAAGATCGCCTAACACAAGTCGCAAAGCTTCAGTGGCCATAACGTCGCTGAAGTCATTAAAAGGAAGTAAACATGACAACGCAACGCAAAGCTTATCGCGCCAGTATTTTACACAGCGTCGCCGACCCAAAAGACGTCGGCATCGATGAGTCTTACGACTATTTTGAAGACGGTGTTTTAGTGGTTGAGAACGGCCATGTCGTCGACTTGGGCCATGTCGACGAGGTATTGGCTCGCCAACCTAAAACACTCGAAGTCAAAGAATACAAAGACAAGCTGATCACCTCTGGCTTTATTGATACGCACATCCACTACCCTCAAACAGGGATGATCGCGTCTTACGGTGAGCAACTTCTTGATTGGTTAGAGAACTACACCTTCCCAGAAGAAAAGCGCTTCAAAAACCCAGTCTACGCACACAAAGTGGCGAAGCTATTCCTAGACGAACTAGCAAGCAACGGCACAACCACGGCACTCGTGTTCGGCACGGTACACAAAGAGTCGGTTAACGTTTTCTTTGAAGAAGCTGAGAAGCGCAACCTACGTATGATTGCGGGTAAGGTTTTGATGGATCGCAATGCGCCTGATTACCTCACCGACACGCCAGAATCTGGCTACGCCGACTCCAAAGAACTGATTGAGAAATGGCACAACCGCAGCCGTTTGCTTTATGCCGTGACACCTCGTTTCGCGCCAACCAGTACACCAGAACAATTGGCTACCGTTGGTAAATTGCTAGAAGAGTACCCAGATGTGTATATGCACACGCACCTTTCTGAAAACGAGAAAGAGATTGAATGGGTAAAAGAACTGTTCCCAGAGCGCGACAGCTATTTGGATGTGTATGACCACTATGGCCTACTGCACAAACGTTCGGTTTTCGCCCATGGCATTCACTTGTCTGATTGCGAATGTAAGCGCCTAGCCGACACGGAATCTGCCATTGCTTTCTGCCCGACCTCTAACCTGTTCTTAGGCTCAGGTTTATTCCGATTACCAGAAATGGAAGAGCACGGCATTCGTGTTGGTATGGGGACTGATGTCGGCGCAGGCACTAGCTTCTCAATCCTACAAACCATGAGTGAAGCCTATAAGATCATGCAGCTACAGCATAAGAAGTTGCACCCAGCTAAGTCGCTATTCTTAGCCACATTAGGTGGTGCACGTTCACTGCATTTAGAAGACAAGATTGGCAACTTGGAAGTAGGAAAAGAAGCCGATTTCGTGGTGTTGGACTTACACGCCACACAATTGATGCGCTTTAGAATGGAACAAGCGACCAAGCTTGAAGAGAAGCTATTTGTATTGATGAGCCTGGGTGACGACAGAACCGTCAGCGAGACTTACATCTACGGCGAGAAAGCCTACGATGTGAATTTCAAAGATTATCAAAAGCTCGTTAGCTAGACTGAAAACCGAGTAACAATCGCTAGACAGCGACAGCCGTCGTTAATTAAAAATCCGTCCAGATTTATCTAGCCTTGAAAGACCAGTTGCTGATGCCACTGGTCTTTTTTGTGCTTCATTCAAAGAAATATAAATTAACCGTTCACAAACAACGATCTTCGGTGACGCCAAGTCATTATATTGATAGGTTAATGTTTATACATATCGACTTCATACTTCACTTTAGCGTCTCTCTAAAACATTCGTTTCTCAGCTAAATGGAAGCACTCAATCTAGAAAGGAATTCTATGTTCGAACAGGTCGTCAGCATTCTGTTTCCCGTTTTTGCTTTAGCCAGTGCTGGCTTTGCGGTGGGTCGTTGGCTCAAGCCCGATTTCAAACCGATCAATCGCATCAACATGGATGTGTGTATTCCTGCGCTAGTGTTTGCCTCGCTGACCACCATGCCTCTCGACACCGAACAACTGCCACTCATCACCGCCTCTTTGGTCGCGGTGTTGGTGCCCGCTTTATTGATGATACCAATCTGTAAGATCTTTAAGCTCAACTTCAAAGCTTGGGCGCCGCCACATATGTTCCGCAACAGTGGCAACCTGGCCATTCCCCTGTTCACCTATACCTTTGGTGAGAGTGCATTAGCCCCTGCGGTATTGCTGTTTGTGGTATCGGCATGCGTGCACATTAGTGTCGGTTTAGCGCTACTAAGCGAAGGTAATCCGATCAAACAGATCCTCAAGATGCCGATATTCTTAGCCGCAGCATTAGCGATGACGCTCAACCTGTCTGGCATTGCAGTATGGAATCCAATCTACGAAGCCACTTCACTGCTTGGACAAGCTGCTGTCCCAATTATGCTGTTGTCGTTGGGTTCGCAAATGGTGAACTTGAAGCTAAGCGGACTCAAAGTTGGCTTGCTGTGTACGGCTCAATCGCTGTTTACTGGTGCCATCGCCTTCGCCATCATCTACTTCTTTATCCCGCTGCCAACGCTGCACCTACAAATGATGGTGCTGTTCACCATGCTGCCACCTGCCGTGATGAACTACCTGTTCGCTGAACGGTTCAATGTCGAGCCGCCTAAAGTCGCATCTATGGTGTTGTTCGGCAACTTCCTAAGTGTGGTTACCTTGCCTATTTTACTGTCGTTCGCGCTGTCTATGTCGAGTTAATTGTTTACGCACTTATCCAGTTTAAGCTCTGCCGTCACTTTAGTAAGGCGCAGAGCAATAGCGAAACAGACTAAGTAAGGACTCACATACCAGAAGAGGCTTTCTAATGGCTGCTTCACCTGCGCTTCTCTGGTTTTTATGTATTGGTTTTTCTGCTTCTCATACTGACTCAGCATACCATCCACCCACACGGCATCGCTTTCAACCAGCGACACGCTCGGCGCAGGAACCGTAAAATCCGATGCGTTGGGTAACAAGGTGAAATCGACATCTTTGAACGTGATCGCCGTGTTCAAATACCATAAACACGCCTCATGGTGTTGCCCGTGAGAGTCCAAAGATGGCTGACCTGTACAGATGTCGCTTCTTAATTTATCCAAAGAAAACTGCTGAACCGATTCTAAAATCGCCACCGCTCTAGTTTGTTCGGTTTCAACCCAATCACCCGCTACTTTCGCACGAATCTCAGACACTGCACCCAGCATCCCGATACCCGCCAAGAACGGCCATAAATAATCCATAAGCTTCCATTTGCGTCGGCTCAAGTTGAACCCACACCAAATCGGAAGATGAAAAAGGAGCGTTAGCCCAAGCGATAGCAAAACGAAATTCAAAGAGCTAGAGAGCATGAGTTCGCTATCAAAGAAGTTCTTCATAATGAGAGACTTGCCTGTATAACAAAGAGAAATTTGATACTAAATTCGATATTTGAAAAGAGTGTAAGAGGAAAGTAAAAACAGCACAAAAAGTTAGGATTTGGATGAATAATATCCAATCGAAACTTGTTGTTATTTCAAAGCCAACACATGCTCGATAAAAGCCGACTTCTTTTCGCGGTATTCATCTTGTGGCCAACCTTCACAAGACATTTTGAGGGTGTTGTATTGCTCCACTAATGCCGGATTCGCACGTAGCTTGTCACGAAACCTTAGAAAACATTCGAACTCAGAACCATTGGCAACTACTTGCAAGGCCACGTCATGTCCTGATGTAGACTCCAACATGCACAGCTCCGGCGTTCTTAAGGTATCGAGTTTCTCATTGAAGCCGAGTGTTGTGAGTTGTTCAATGGCGTACTCAAGTTCACTCGATTCAATACCGACGAATATATCCAAGTCGCCTTTAGATACTGCAGATGGAATAGAAGATGCACCTACGTGCTCAACTCTCGCGTTAGGGATTAGCTTTTTGATGTCACGTTCGTATCGGATAAACAGCTCGTTGCAAGCTGCTTGGTATTGTTCCGCGGGGTAAAATTTCATATATCCTTACTCCGAATCACAAACTATTGAACACACCAATTGCTAACAGAAGCAACACGATGCTAATAGCTCCGATATAAGAGATTCTGGTTCGCTCTTTTTCAGTTGGAATCAATGGGGGGAAGCGCCCCAATGTGAATACTTTACAAACTATCCAGCCAGCTCCGTAACCAATGAACTCAATCAATATCGACTGAAACAGATACCTAAAGAATGAGCTCAATGCCCTAAAATACGCGACTATCAAGTCTTCCATTTTTTGTCCTAACTAAAGTCAATTTGGACTAAAAGTGCCATGGGTAGAGATTCATATCAAGAACCTTATACAGGACTGCGCACGCAATGAATCAGTTTAAACGTAAGTACTTACTATCGACATGCAATGACTCACAGAGCTTCCTTGCTAAACGATATAGCTAAAAGACTGTAAGCCACCTATGCGAGATACCAAGCTTAAGTAAGTTCTCTTCAGCTGTTTTTATCTCGCTAGCTACCCATAATCGTATTTAATAACGCTTCAAAATCTACGCTTGATACGCCCTCAATAACTTCATTAAGCCAAGTTGTGACAGTCGCAATATTGGCTATTGAAGATAATTTCCTGGAAATAGAAGACTTCTCTATTTCTTGTGTACGTAGTTCTTTATCTGGAATGCTAGCGAATTGATTTAGTTCATTCGCAAACCCTAGCCTTTCTTGAGGTTTTGATTCAGACAACGCTTGAAGAAATTTTTCATCGGTTGAGCCAGCAACAATCCCCATGCCATTGTTAAGGAAAGTAGTTGTATCCATTTCAACTTCTACACCTTCTCCTAAAAGCATACCGATACCATTTTCTTCAAAATGGCAATCGCTCATCTTAATCGTTGTTTTCGGGTGTTGAGTTGAAGTTGGTTTCTTTCTAAATGGAATAACGTTACTCATTAATGGTTTCCTATATGCCTAGGTCAAGTTTAGGTGGATGCACACTTGATATTTCAATACAGCTTTAACTTTAATAAGAATAATCAAGTAAAATTGTTAGCATAGGTAACATAAAGATTTGATTACACCAAAATACTTAATAAAACCCAATTCTTCGAACTCTAAACCACATATGCACCTAGAGTCACCAACTGAATGATAATTCTGCATTTCCTTTGTCCAAAAACAAAAAGCCCCGGTTATAGGAACCGGGGAAACAGGGTGGGATGAGTTTGGCGCGTGCCCGAAACCAAACTCTCCCCAAGCCTCACCTAAGACTCATGCTCTTAGGTAAAGGATTTACATCATTATTGAAGCGTAGCGCCTTGCTCTACCCAAGTGCCGATGAGTGCGCGTTCTTCGTCGGTCATTTGAGTCATGTTGCCGAGCGGCATCACCTTGGTTGTTACGGTTTGAGCAACAATCCTTGGGACGTTGGCTTTAATCTCTTCAGGGGTATCAAACATCACACCGGCTGGCGCAGCAGCAAAAGCGGCGTGGCTCGGGGTTGATGAATGACACACAGAACAGCGCTCTTGAATGACTTTGTTAATGGTTTCAAAGCTTACACCTGCGCTAGCCGTTTGCATTGCGTGGTCTGCAGGTACAGCTTGAGAACTAGTCGTCGTTGACGCTGTGTCGTTTCCAGCAAGCTCTTCTGTCGCTGATTCAGTCGCGCTGACTTGCACTTCTTGAACCACAGGTGCTTGCACAACCGGAGTCATCTGTTTTTTCGCGTAAGGTGAAGTCACAAACGCAAGCGTGATCATACCCAATGCCGCTACTGGTACTGTCCATGCAAACTTCTGGCTACCATGACGGGTGTTGAAGTAGTGGCGCACCAAGATACTGAAGATCGCTAGCCCAGCAAGAATCAGCCAGTTGTATTCCGAGCCATAAGTACTTGGGAAGTGGTTACTGATCATGATGAACAACACTGGCAATGTCATGTAGTTGTTGTGACGAGAACGCAGTAGGCCTTTCGCTGGCAGTGCCGGATCCGGTTCACGCTTCTCTTCAATCGCTTTCACCAAGTTGCGTTGTGCAGGCATGATAACCCGGAATACGTTACCCACCATGATGGTACCAATGATCGCACCCACGTGGATGTAGGCACCACGACCACTGAATACTTGGGTTAGGCCGTACGTCGCAGCAACGAGCAGAACAAACAACACAACGCCAAGTAACACGGGGGTTTTACCTAAAGGCGAGTCACACAGTAAGTCGTAGATAAACCAACCAGCAACGAATGAGCCAATACCAATCGCGATTGCCGTTGTTGAATCAAGGCCAGAGCCCGGTGCAATCAGGTAAATCTCAGCGTTAAGGTAGTAAACCACACCCAGTAGACACACACCGGTGATCCACGTGAAGTAGGCTTCCCATTTGAACCAGTGCAGGTGCTCTGGCATCTCTGGTGGCGCAAGTTTGTACTTCTCTAGGTGATAAATACCACCGCCGTGAATTGCCCATAAGTCGCCTGAAAGGCCCGTTTTGGGGTTTACTCGGTTAAGGTTGTTCTCTAACCAAACAAAGTAAAATGATGCGCCTATCCACGCAACACCAACAATCATGTGAGCCCAGCGTATTGCTAAGTTCAACCACTCTGTAATATGCGGATCCATAATAAACTCCTGTATCACAACGCTTTAGCTAAGCGTTGCTCTTCCTTATTGTCGTCCGTTGGCAAGTCGTCCAAATGCAATGCCACTCGATCGCTGTCGAAATAAACTTCGTCACAGTTGTGCCCTTCGCCGCCTCTATCGACGATCAAGTACTGGTCTTGATCAGTAAGCGCAAGAACTGGGTGATGCCACACCCCTTTGTGATAGTTCACTCCTTGACGGCCGTTGCTCAAGAAAGCTCGGCTATTGGCTAATGTTGGATCGTCGCCTTTTGGCGCAACAACAATTAAATAGGGTTGACCAAGTAATGGAATGAATGCCTGAGAGCCAAGTGGATGACGCTCTAACATTTTGATGGTCAGTGGGTAGCTCAACGGTGTGGCTTGGAAGATGCTGATGATCGCTTCTCCATCTTGGTCTTGCACATCAGTTGTCGCTAGCTTGTGGTAGCGACGTGTTGACCCACTGTTGATCATGAAGAAATCACTATTATCGGACTCGATAACATCGCCAAACTCTGCAAAAGCCTGCTTGGTTAACGGTTCGATGGATAAACGACGTATTCCATTACTCATACTCATTTCCTTACCTATTTCGCTTTCGTACCAAACAGACGCAAACGGCTGATACCACCATCTGGGAATATGTTTGCACGTACGTGGGTAATCGCACCAAGGTCGTTTACCTCAGAAATGAATTTGTGAATTTCGTGCGCTTGCAGCTTTTGTGCTGGCAACAGTTCACGCCAGAATAGGCTTTGTGTTTCTACTTGGTCGTCGGTACCGCCCTTCACATAAGCCGCTTGAATCGAGCAGCTATCTGGGTAGTTACCTTTGAAGTGGGCTGTATCAACAACGATGCGTTCGATGTTACCTGGGTGGCCTAGTGCCACGATAACCCAGTCGTTACCCGGTGTACGACGACGTGCTGTTTCCCAGCCATCACCCATGTTTTCACCACGGCCTGGGCCTAAGATGTTGGCTTTGTTGCCATAGTGCTCATCGCTACATGCGAGTGCTCGGCCACCGTGTTCAACGGCTGCTAAGTCAACTTGTTGCTGAGAATCTATTGCGTCCCAATCGACACTTGGTCGGCCATAAACACGTAAGCGCGCGACACCACCGTCTGGATAGATGTTCAAACGTAGGTGCGTAAATACTTGGTCACTTTCGATGGCTTCAAGATGATGATGATCACCCTGTAGTGCCATTGAAGGCAGAATTTCTTGCCACTCTGTTGAGTCAGTTGGCTCACCTTGTGGTGAATAACACGCGTCAATTGATGCCGAAGGTGGGAAGTTACCTGTGAAGAATGAGGTATCAATATCAACGCCAGCAATGGTGCCAGCTAGGCCAAGGCGAACGACACAGTAGTCGTAACCTTCACCACGTTTACGTCTGCTTTCCCAACCGTCCATCCACTTGCCGTTATCGTCGTATAAGTCGTCTTTCCACTCTGCCGCTGCGTGGCTGAGTAGACGGCTTTTATCCGCGAAAAAATCGTCTGTTGCGAAGGTGGCTTCTGCACCGAGTTTTTCGTCTGCAAGGTTTATGTACTGTTCAAATTTATGGGTCATGTCCGTGTAATCCTATGAAATTAATCAAGTAATAATAAAATGAGAACTTAGTGGCTTATGTTTTTACAAATCAAACCTTTAACGCACTAAGACTGGGCTGAGATAGCTGTTAACTCCGTTAACTTACATATCCCAGAGACGAAACATCGCGATCTTGTTGATCTCTTGAATCGCCGTAGCAAACTCAGTTTCACTATCATTTCCTAATCGCATCTCGAACGACTCAAGAATTTGGTAACGATTGGCTCCCTTCACCGCCATGATAAAAGGGAAATTGAAGCGACTTTTGTAGCTGTTGTTGTAAGAAGTGAATTTTTCAAATTCTTCGGCGCTGCATTGGTCGATGCCCGCCCCCGCTTGTTCTTTGGTCGACGACTCGGTGAGTTCGCCGTTTACTGCTGCTCGACCGGCTAAATCCGGGTGAGCGTTGATCAAAGCCAACTGTTTGCCTTGGTCTGCACTTAACAAGGTCGATGCCATTTTCAGATGAAGATTCTCGATATGGTCATCTTCGGCATTCAAACCTTGGTCATACACCACTTCTGCAACCCATGGGCTGTGCTCGTAAACATCAGCAAAGTGAGCGACAAAGGTATCGCGGTCCATGGTTGTTGGTTGGCATGATCGAAATTCAGTCACGTTAAGCCTCCTTGCTTCACTGCTACTTTTGCTGTTGATGATTAGCGTTATTTGGTTGATATGGATGATGTTGGTGCCAGTGGTTGGCGATATCGATTCGACGACATAACCACACGCTGTCGTGCTGTTTTACGTAATCTAAGAAACGTCTCAATGCAGCAATACGACCGGGGCGACCAATCAGACGACAATGCAGCCCAACCGACATCATTTTCGGTGCGGTTTCGCCTTCCATATAAAGGGTGTCAAACGTGTCTTTCAGATATTGGAAGAACTGCTCACCAGAGTTAAAGCCTTGCGCCGTTGAAAAACGCATATCGTTCACATCAAGTGTGTAAGGGATCACCAGTTGTGGATGACCGGTTTCGGTGTGCCAATAAGGCAGGTCATCGTCGTAGGCATCTGAGTCGTAAAGGAAGCCACCTTCTTCTGCAACTAAACGACGAGTATTCGGCCCTGTACGACCGGTATACCAACCTTGCGGGCGTTGACCCGTTACCTGTTGGATGATCTCAATCGCTTTGGTCATGTGGTCGCGCTCTTCTGACTCATCAATGTATTGATAGTCTATCCAGCGATAACCGTGGCTACAGATTTCGTGACCTGCTTCGACCATGGCTTCAGCTACGTCTGGGTGACGCTCAATTGCCATAGCGACCGCAAATACAGTCAGTGGAATTTCATATTCATCGAACAAGCGAAGAACACGCCACACACCCGCTCGGCTACCATACTCATAGATGGACTCCATGCTGATGTGACGCTCGCCTTTGATCGGCTGTGCTGACGGGATCTCTGAAAGAAAGGCTTCAGACTCGTCGTCTCCATGTAACAAACAACGCTCACCGCCCTCTTCATAGTTCAATACAAAAGAAACCGCGACGCGCGCATTACCTGGCCATTGAGGGTTGGGAGGATTCGCTCCGTAACCGATCAAATTTCTTGAATAATCCTTATTCATCCAAGTACTCCTAACATAAGTGGTTGGCTTAGCCGCTCTTCAACTGACCCATCGAAATGATTCAGCTATTGGTTATTTCAAAACCGAGCAACCTTACCCCTGTACATTTATTGTATACAATTATTTATCTCAATGTAAAGATTTTGTTATTCAAGTTAAATTTAAACCACTTTGTAGTCTTAAAACAACAATTTAATAAAACCCAACCTCACCAAAAAACGATAATAAGGATCTGTAAAGTCAGAAAAAAAGACACAATAGTTAACATTTTTACAACAATTTGCTTTACTAATTGTGTACAGTTCGTACATAGTTAGTGATAACAAAGTGACCAGTTGCACTCTTTTGCAAGGTCGAAATGGATACATAAACCACGGAACAGAGGAGCGCCAAAAGCGCTATTAAAGGACTATGGGAAGATTAACAACACACGTATTAGACACCACACACGGCTTGCCTGGCGCAGAGATCAAGGTAGAGCTTTATAAGGTAAACGAAGACTCAACAGAAAAGCTGGCGACCGTGCTCACCAACTCCGATGGCCGTACCGATGCGCCGATTCTGGCAGGAAATGATTTCCGCCCGGGGAAATATCAATTGGTGTTCTATGTAGCCGATTACTACAAAAGCAAAGGTGTCGAATTAGATGGCGTGCCTTTCCTAGACGATGTGGTTATTCGTTTCGGCTTGGATGATCCCGATGCGCACTACCACGTTCCGCTTTTAGTCTCACCATACAGTTTCTCGACTTATCGGGGCAGTTAGTCCCAATGCTTAGAATCCCGATCTAGGCTCAATCACCCAATAATAAACAGATTCATGCGTGCATCTAAAAAGATGCATGCTCATTAAACACGCTCACATAAAAATACTAACAACGTTAACAGTTAAAAAATGAGCCGCGCAAAGCTCATGAATAACGAGTTAGAGCTAGGAAAAACCTTAAAACTTAATATTGAAATCTCGCTGTATTCAATAAATGGATCACAACATAAAAGGACTTGCAGACATGAGTGAGAGTAAAACAGAAATACTCAACCAAGATGCGAACAACGGAATTTTAGAGAAGCTCTTTAAGATTAAGGCACACGGAAGCAGTGTAAAAAATGAGTTAGTCGGCGGTGTCACCACCTTCGCGACCATGGCTTATATCATCTTCGTTAACCCACAAATCATGGCCGCTTCAGGCATGGATGCCGGGGCAGTATTCGTCGCAACCTGTATTGGTGCTGCGATCGGCTGTTTGTTAATGGGGCTATTTGCGAACTGGCCTGTCGGCCTAGCACCGGGCATGGGTTTGAATGCGTTCTTCTCATTCACAGTAGTAAGCGAAATGGGTTACAGCTGGGAAGTGGCACTGGGTGCGGTGTTTATCTCCGGTATCTTGTTTGTCGGGATGAGTTTCTACAAAGTCCGCCAATGGATCATCGAGAGTATTCCTGAGAGCTTGCGCTATTCCATGACTGCAGGTGTTGGTTTGTTCTTAGGTCTAATTGGCTTAAAAACAGCGGGTATCGTCGTCGAAAACCCAGCAACTTTGGTTTCATTGGGTGACTTCACGAAACCAGAAGCTCTGCTTGCTGCGATTGCATTCTTGATCATTGCGGTTCTGAGTGAGCGTAAAGTGTTTGGCGCGGTGCTTATCGGTATTTTGAGTGTAACGCTAGTCGGCATGATGCTTGGCCTAGTTCACTACGATGGCTTCTTCGCTGCACCACCAAGTTTAGCGCCTACCTTTATGGCAATGGATATCGCCGGTGCACTAAACGTATCGATGATCAGCGTTATCTTGGCTTTCCTTTTTGTAAACATGTTTGATACAGCTGGTACCTTGATGGGCGTAGCTGAGCGTGCAAACCTGACCAACCCTGAAACGGGCAAGATTGAAGGCCTAAGCAAAGCACTGAAAGCCGACAGTATTTCAAGCGTGGCGGGTGCGTGTGTAGGCTGTCCGCCAGTAACCAGTTATGTAGAGAGTGCAGCCGGTGTTGCAGCAGGCGCACGTACTGGCCTATCTGCGATTGTGGTTGGTGTGTTGTTCTTAGCGGCAATTTTTCTATCACCGTTAGCCGGTATGATCCCAGCTTACGCAACGTCTGGTGCTCTTATTTACGTCGCATTCGTGATGATGAGCAGCATGCAGCACGTCGATTGGAAAGACTTTACTAACGGTGCTCCAGCCGCGATTACCGCACTAATGATGCCACTGACCTTCTCTATCGCGAATGGTATCGCATTGGGTTTCATTACCTACACCGTGCTTAAGTTAGCGACAGGTAAAACCAAAGATGTGTCTATCTCGATGTACTTCCTAGCGGCTATCTTCATCGCCAAGCTGGTGTTCATCGGTTAACCCTATAGTTCCTGAGCAGTCATTTCTTGATTGCTCACAACGTTGCTTGGCTGGTTCGCAAGCCAAGCAACAACATGATTTTTAAGAAAGCTAATTGCATTGATGACGAAAGAGTAGAAACCCTACCGATTCAGTGCACTTTTTTATGACCCTACGCAGTTTGTAGAAGTCATTATTTGACCGCCAATCGCCTGTAAACGGAAACGCAGGCAGAGGAATATCAAATGAAACTTCTGTACACCCTAAATGAAAGACCGCCTCACGGCTTAACCTTCCTACTCGCATTACAGCACATGCTCGCCTCGATTGGTGGCATCGTCGCTGTTCCCCTTATTGTCGGCGCGTCAATTGGCTTGCCTAACACCGAGATCGTTTCATTGATCAATGCTGCGCTGCTGGCGTCAGGTATTGTGACCGTCGCTCAATGTCTCGGTTTTGGCCCTGTTGGCATTCGACTGCCCGTGGTGATGGGTTCGAGCTTTGCCTTTTTGGGCGTCGCTATCTCGATTGGTAACGAAGGTGGCGTCGCCGCGATCATGGGCTCAGCGCTTATCGGCTCGTTCGTGGTGATTGGTGCCAGCTTCTATATGGACAAGGTTCGGAAACTGTTCCCAACCGTGGTAAGTGGTGTAGTGGTTACCTTAATCGGCTTAACCATTTTACCGGTTGCCATGAACTGGGTCGGAGACTCTCCTGCCAACACAGAACAATTCGCCACGCTGCCAAAGCTGTTTCTAGCACTGATCTCTTTGGGGATTGTGGTTGGCGTATCGGTTTACTGTAAAGGCGCGGTTGCCGCTTCGGCCATCGTGATTGGTTTAGCGGGCGGTTATATTGTGGCGCTATCACTCGGCATGGTCGACCTTGAGCAAATCAGCTCTGCCGCTTGGGTTGGCGGACCTGAGCCCTTCAAATATGGCTTTACCTTTTCTGCGAGTGCCATCATCAGCATGAGCTTGGTGTACATCGTGGTTATCGCCGAAGCAACAGGTGACTTCATGGCACTAGGCAACAACTGCCAAACCCAAGTCAGCGGTAAAGACTTAAAACGTGGTCTATTAGGCGATGGACTTGGTAGTACCTTATCTTCGATTTTAACGGCAATGCCACTGGCATCGTTCAGTCAAAACGTCGGTATTGTGGGTATCACAGGTGTAGCAAGTCGTTATGTAGTGGCTGCAACCGGTGGTTTGCTAATTTTAGGCGGTTTATTCCCGAAATTAGCCGCTATTGCCGTCACGATTCCGAAACCTGTTCTAGGTGGTGTGGGTTTTGTGATGTTCGGTATGATTGCCTACGCGGGTATCCGCATGTTGATCAAGGCCGCAGACACCAAGCGAAATGCCTTGGTAATCTGTGTCGGTTTGGCGTCTGGCTTGGCCGTCACTTTCGAACCACGATTGCTGCAACACTTGCCGCATGACCTTGCGAACTTTCTTCACTCTGGCATCACTACCGGTACTATCATGACGGTGCTATTGAACCTTGTTTTACCAAAGTCTTCACGAGCAGAAGAGCAAGAAGCACTGGCCGAAAGCCAAGCGCAAGTTGAGCTAGAAATGAAAGAACAGGCTGAAGAAGAACGACACTCAGACGAGCAATTAGAGATTCAACAAGCAAGTACAGAAGCAGACGTTCAAGCGGCTTCAGAAAACCCTGAGCCCAAAGCGAACTAACTGGTTCACTGACTGACGTAAAACCGATTTTCACAGAATCAGGGCTGATTAGAGCATTGAACGTTTTAACGCCCTGATTCGAATTTATCTTTCACTACAAATACCAATAAAGACCCTCTTCCCTGAAAAGGCTGAGATGGCTAAGGACTACTATGAATGGAAACCATCTGGATTAAGAATCCTCTCGCAATCTACACTGGCTCATTGGCTGATGCAGAAGGCGGAATTGTCATTAAAGGTAATACAATCATTGAGCTGGTTGGCAAACACAAAGAGCCAACCTTACCCGTAGATTACAGCGTCGACGCCTCTCGTCATGTTGTGACTCCTGGGCTTATCAATGCGCACCACCACTTCTATCAAACCCTAACGCGTGCCTACCCCGGCGCACTGAATAAAGAACTCTTCCATTGGCTACAAAGCCTCTATCCAGTTTGGGCCAACCTCGATTCGGAGATGATGAGCCTTGCCACAGAGCTGGCGCTGGTTGAGTTAATGATGTCGGGCTGTACCACTGCTTCCGATCACCATTACTTGCTACCAGACGGGCTTGAGCACGCTATTGATTTGCAAGTCGAGGCCGCAGAGAAACTGGGCGTTAGAGCGATATTTACCCGAGGTTCCATGAGCCTAGGGGAAGATGAGGGTGGATTGCCACCAAGACACACCATTCAAACCGAACAAACCATCATTGATGACAGCCAGCGCTTGATTCGTGATTACCACCAGCGTGATGAAGGGGCGATGATTCAAATCGCGCTCGCGCCTTGTTCGCCGTTCTCAGTCACTACCGACCTGATGAAAGAGACCGCCAAGATCAGTGAGCGTGAAAACGTCATGATGCACACGCACCTATGCGAAACGCTCGATGAAGAAGACTTCTGTATAGAGAAGTTTGGCTTGCGCCCAGTTGATTACCTAGAAGATGTGGGTTGGCTGAACGAGCGCACTTGGCTCGCTCATGGTATTCACTTCAATCCAGAAGAGATCAAACGTTTGGGTAAAGCAGGCATTGGTATCAGTCACTGCCCAACTTCCAATATGATGTTGGCTTCCGGTATTTGTAAAAACAACGATCTAGAAGCAGCAGGCGTAAAAGTCGGGCTAGGTGTGGATGGTTCGGCCTCAAACGACGGCTCTAATATGATTGCCGAAGTGCGCATGGCGATGTATCTACAACGCCTGCAATATGGTTCCGCCAACGTTTCACACTTTGATGCATTGCGCTGGGCGACATCCGGTTCTGCCGCGGCAATGGGCAGAACCGACATTGGTACACTAGAGGTTGGCAAACAAGCCGATATCGCGATGTTCAAGCTCGATGATATTCGTTTTTCTGGCAGCCACGACCCACTGGCCGCATTACTACTTTGTGGTGCTCAACAAGCGGATAAAGTGATGGTTGCAGGTAAGTGGCGAGTGAACGATGGCGCTGTGATTGGCGTAGACATGGAACAACTAATGCACCGCCACCATGCAGCTGCAATGAAGCTAGGTAAACTGGCGATGAATAACTAGGTACACGCCAACTAGAAAAGCGAAAACAAAAAGGCCGACATGATGTCGGCCTTACTTATTCATTCACAGCCCCGTCCTCAATGTGTAAATACATTTCAGGAAGGGACATTATAAGCACGAAAAGAATATCTACAATGACCTTTATATTAAAATACAATGTCTTAACTCAAATCCTAAACAACTTCCAGAATAATTTTCTCAAGCTTATCTAAGCCTTCGCTGAGTACTTCAGATTCAATAGTTAATGGTGGAAGCAGACGAATTACATTCGCTTTTACACCACACGAAAGCAGAATAAGACCATTTTCTTGTGCTTTCGCTATCACCGCTTTAGTTAAGTCCTGCAATGGCTTGCCTGACTCTGGATCAGTAAACTCAATAGCCATCATCGCTCCAGTGGTACGTATTTCACCAATAGCTGGAACCGATTCCTGTAGCTTGCTCATACGGGCATTCACAACCTCACCAATGCCCATTGCTTTAGCACACAATTGCTCTTCTTCGATAATTTTTAGGACTTCTAAACCAGCCACACACCCCAACGGAGAGCCAGCGTAAGTACCACCTAAGCCACCTGGTAGTGCCGAATCCATAACACCGGCTTTTCCCACTACTGCTGAGATAGGGAAACCACCCGCAATACCTTTTGCCATTGTTATCATGTCGGGTTCAATGCCCAGATATTCAGTGGCAAACATTTTACCCGTGCGCGCAAAGCCCGTTTGAATTTCATCCGCGATAAGCATAATGCCGTATTTGTCACACAACTCACGCAGGCCTTGAGCAAACTCCGCGGGGGCTTGATAGAAACCGCCTTCACCTTGCACAGGCTCAAAGATTATCGCCGCCACGCGTGATGGCTCAATATCACACGCAAACAAATCATCGAGCGCTTGCAGGCTTTGTTCTGTGCTTACGCCATGAAAAGCATTTGGGTAAGGTGCATGAAATATTTCATTTGGAAATGGGCCAAAGCCCGCTTTGTAAGGCGCGACTTTACCAGTTAGCCCCATGGTCATATTAGTACGGCCGTGGAAGCCACCTTTAAAAGCAATCACACCACTGCGGCCAGTATGAGCTCTCGCTACTTTCACAGCATTCTCAACCGCTTCAGCTCCTGTTGTCAGGAAAATCGCTTTTTTATCACTGTCACCGGGGGCGAGTTCTGTGAGCTTTTCTGCCAGTTCAACAAAGGAGGCATAAGGCGTCACCATAGCACAAGTGTGTGAAAAGTTATCCAGTTGAGCCTTTACCGCTTCGTTGATACGCTTATTTGCATGCCCTGTATTCGTTACCGCGATACCAGCAGCAAAGTCGATATATTTATTTCCATCCACATCCCACACGTGAGCATTCTCTGCTTTTTCGACATAAAGTGGGTACAGTGCGCCCATGCCTTGAGCGATAACTTCGCTTCTTCTTTGATGTAGTTGTTGATTTGTCATTGTCATGTCCTTTGATTAGTTGCCGCCAAAGCAGAGATATTTGATGCTCATGTATTCATCGATACCTTGTTTTGCCCCTTCACGCCCGATACCGGACTGCTTAACTCCACCGAAAGGGGCTACCTCGGTAGAGATCATGCCTTCGTTAATTCCTACCATGCCGTACTCCAGTGCTTCTGCTATCTTCCATACACGGTGGATATTTTGGCTATAGAAGTAAGACGCTAAGCCATAGATAGTGTCGTTAGCCATTTCGATAAGCTGTTGGTCATCATCAAATTTGATCACAGGAGCGACGGGGCCAAAGATCTCTTGCGAGATAATATCCATATCATGCGTAACGTTTTTGAGAACGACAGGTTGCATGAATAGACCATCAAGAGTTTTCGGCTCAGTAACTGGTTTCGCGCCCTGTTCGATTGCGCCGTCAATGAGGGACTGAATACCTTGTTTTGCTGATTCGCTGATTACCGGACCAACATTTACACCCTCTTCTAGACCATTGCCTACTTTAAGCTGCTGCACTGCTGCATCGAATTTTTCAACAAACTCATCGTACACCTTGTTATGTACATAAAAACGGTTAGCGCAGACGCAAGTTTGACCGGCATTACGAAACTTAGACGCCATTGCACCAAGCACAGCCGCATCAATATCTGCATCATCAAATACGATAAATGGTGCATTTCCACCGAGCTCCATTGACGTTCGCTTGATGTCGTTTGCACTTTGCTGCATCAGCACTCTTCCAACTTGCGTAGAGCCCGTGAAAGAGAGCTTACGAATCAGAGGATGTGAGGTAAAAATACCGCCAACTTGACGAGAATTCGCGCCCAATACCACTTGCAGTACATCACGAGGAATGCCCGCTTGATATGCTAGCTCAGCTACAGCAAAAGCAGATAAAGGTGTGGATTCAGACGGCTTCACAATAAAACTACAGCCAGCCGCAAGTGCTGGACCTGCCTTACGAGTTATCATTGCAATAGGAAAATTCCACGGAGTAATCGCACAAGCTACTCCAATAGGTTGTTTCATAGTTACAAGGCGTTTGTCGCTACTTGGCGCTGGAATTGTCTCACCATAGGTACGCTTCGCTTCTTCAGCAAACCACTCGATAAAGCTTGCGCCGTACAACACCTCACCTTGTGCTTCTGCCCATGGCTTGCCTTGCTCTAACGTCATCAGGCGACCGAGATCTTCCTTGTTATCAAGTAACAACTGATACCATTTTTGTAGTAAACCAGAACGGGTTTTGGCTGGCAGCAAAGCCCACTCTTTTTGCGCGAAGCTTGCACGCTCGACCCCATCTAAAATGTCATGTTCAGACGACACTGGTGCATAACCAAGTATTTCACCCGTCGCGGGGTTACTTACAGCAATACCTTGGTCTTGATTTAGCACCATAAACGACAGCAATGATTGATTTGTAATTTGTTGCATGGGGATTCCTTTTGACAGCTTTACCTTGGCGTCTACTGATAGTTACCCTACCAAGCAGAAAACCAATAGTTCATTGTTTTAATAATGGTTTTCCTAAGCAGGGATCTGCTGAGTAATGCAGTGGATGTTACCTCCACCCAGCAAAACCTCACGCGTTGGTATACCAACGACTTGATGTTCAGGCATCGCTTGCCGCAATATTTTTATTGCCTGCTCGTCAGTTCTATCATCGAGCAATGGCAAAAACACATAACCATTCGCGATAAGAAAGTTGGCATAAGAAGCACTTAACCTTTCCCCTGCATCACGTGTCATTCCATCACTTTTATCAATTCCGCTTGCTTCTGCTTCGCTATAGTGCAAAGGCCCTGGCAACGGTAAACGGATGATTTCAATCTCTCGACCTTTAGCATCAGATTGATCTTTTAACACTTGTTCCGCCTGACGAGATAATGCGAATTGTGGGTCTGATGGATCATCTGTCCAACTCAATACCACTTTCCCCGGGGCAATTACATGCATCAAATTATCAACATGTCCGTCAGTTTCATCATCGAATAGTCCTTTAGGCAGCCAAATGACCTTTTCAATACCTAGATATTCTTTGAGATGTGTTTCTATCTGTTGTTGATTCAACTCAGGGTTGCGTCCCGGACTAAGCAAACACTCTTCTGTTGTATAGAGCGTACCTTCGCCATCAGTATGAATTGAGCCCCCCTCTAAAACGAATGGGGCGTTGTAGTGATCAATTCCGATAATGTCACATACTGAGCTAGCCACTAGGTCGTCCTGCTGCCAGTTTTCATAGAGGCCATTATAGTCACCACCCCAAGCGTTAAACTGCCAGTTGATTCCACGACGCTCGCCGTCTTGATTCACCAACACTGTGGGCCCAATATCACGCATCCACGCATCATTGAATGGGATTTCAACAAGCCGAATATCTGAATGAAGCAATGTTCTCGCCTTATCAAATTGCTTCGCACTCACGGCGACACAAACCTTAGTCACTTCTGCTATTGCATTCGCAATGCTAGCGAATGTTTGCTGGGCAGGAAGGGCGTTATCACGCCAATTGTCTCGTCTTTCTGGCCAAGCCAACCAAACTTCTTCAATAGGATGAAACTCAGCTGGAAAGTAGAACCCATCTTGCAGTGGTGTTGTCGATAACTGCATAGTCTGCCCCTTTAAACTGCTAGTTTGCCCACAGAGCCATATAGATCTGGGCGGCGGTCACGGAACAGCCCCCACGAGTGACGCGCTTGAGCCGTTGCGGCTAAATCAATCTCCGCGTAAATGATAGCTTCCTCATCACGTGGCGCTTCTGCCAACTTGCCACCAGTATGATCGGTAATAAAAGAAGAACCGTAGAATGTGGTTTCAATGCCATCATCACATTCTGTGCCTACGCGATTAGACGCAATCACAGGAACCAAGTTTGCAGCGGAATGGCCTTGCATAGTGCGTTGCCAGTGATCACGAGAATCTAAAGTTGGATCTTGTGGTTCGCTGCCAATAGCGGTTGGGTAAAAAATGGCTTCTGCACCATGTAACGCTAAGCTACGAGCAAGCTCGGGAAACCATTGATCCCAGCAAATACCAGCGCCGAACTTACCAAACTGGGTTTGCCATACTTTGAAACCAGTATCTCCAGGACTAAAATAGTATTTTTCGCTATAACCCGGACCATCCGGGATGTGTGATTTGCGGTAGTTATCTAGCACAGTGCCATCGGCATCAATCATCACTAATGAGTTAAAGAAGGTATTGCCCGCTTTTTCAAAATAACTAACTGGAATCACGACCCCGAGTTCTTTTGCCAATGCACTCATCTCTGTTATCAACAGACAATTGTCTACTTCCTCAGCCAACTCAAAATACTTAGCTTCTTGCTTCTTACAAAAATAAGGAGCAGCGAACAATTCCTGCGGCAAAACCACATTGGCACCGTTACTCGCAGCTTCACGAATCGCTTGCTTAGCTTTATTTAGGTTATCTTCCAGATCCCAGCTTTTGGTCAGTTGCAGGGCCGCGAATTTTACTACTCTACTCATTGGATGTTCCTTATCGTCCGGTTAGATAGCCAGTTTATCTCTTAGGTTGTAATACGCTGCGCCAACTGCTGTGAATGGTATTTGGAAGTGACGTCCACCAGGGAAGGCGTAGTGCTTGAGTTGTGCGAAGGCATCAAATCGTTCGGCATGCCCTGTTAAGGCTTCTGCCAATAACTTGCCAGCCAAGTGAGTACAGGTAACTCCATGACCACTGTAGCCTTGCAAATAATAAATATTGTCGTCGAATGCGCCGAACTGCGGCATACGTGAGTAGGTAAGTAAGAAGTTACCAGTCCATGTGTAATCAATCTTGATACCTTTAAGTTGAGGGAAAATACCTTCTAACTTAGGACGAATCAGAGACTCAATGTCTTGAGGGTCACGAGCGCCATAAACCACCCCGCCCCCAAACAACAAGCGTTTGTCGGCACTCAATCGGAAATAGTCCAGTAAGTAATTACAGTCTTCAACGCAGTAGTCACTTGGTAAAACCTGTTTTAGTTGCTCATCGGTAAGCGGCTCTGTCGCCACGACTTGAGTTCCACATGGGATGGCTTTGTTACTGATATTCGGAGCCAACCCACCTAAGTAGGCGTTGCCAGCTAACACCAAGTATTTACTCTTCACGCTACCGCTCGCTGTTCTTGCAACAGGATTCGCACCTTTTTCAATGGACGTTACCGCTGATTGTTCAAAAATTTGGCCACCAAGAGAAACAAATGCTGCGGCTTCCCCCAATGCGAGTTTAAGCGGATGAATGTGCCCACCTCGCATATCAAGCAAGCCACCGGTGTAAGCTTGAGTACCAACCGCCTCTTCTACTTGGCTAGCATCCAACATGGTGAGCTGGTCATTACCATATCGCTCCCAGTTTTTCTTATGATGCTCTAAACCTATTAACTGCTTTTTGTTTAGCGCGGTAAATAGGCCACCGCGTTTGTGGTCACACTCAATATCGTATTTTTCGATTAGGCCACGAATGACATCTCCGCCTTCGAAAATCATGTCACACAGGGCTTTAGCCTGGGGTTGGTCGTAACGGCTTTCTATTACATCAACATCTCGGCTGTAGCTATTGACGATCTGTCCACCATTACGACCAGTTGCTCCAAAACCAACTTTGGCACTCTCTAGTACCACTACCTTAAAACCTTTCTCGGCTAAATGAAGAGCCGAAGATAAACCTGAAAACCCAGCCCCAACCACACACACATCACACTCAATGTTGTCTTGCAGTTGTGGGAACTCTGGCATGTTCGGGATAGAGTGGGCGTAAAACGAATCCGTATGCTTATTCATAGTGATATTCCTTTATTAATCATCAGCAGGCTAAGGGTGAAGGCGAATCCAAGTGGTTTTGGTTTCTGTGAATTTTTCGATGGCGTGCAGTGATTTATCACGGCCGTTACCACTCATTTTGAACCCACCAAAAGGGACGGTCATATCACCTTCGTTGTAGTTGTTCACCCAAACAGAACCTGCCTGAAGCTGTTTAGCTACACGGTGTACGCGGTTAATGTTATTGCTCCAAAGCGCCGCACCTAAACCGTATTTTGAGTCATTGGCGATTGCGACGGCTTCAGCTTCATCTTTAAATGAGATAACACAAAGTACAGGACCAAAGATCTCTTCCTGGGCGACACGCATTTTATTGTCAACGTTATCAAGAATGGTCGGCTCAACAAATGCACCTTTGCCTTCAACATCACCCCCGCAACGAAGAACTGCACCTTCCGCTTGGCCAAGCTCTATATATTCAAGCACTTTTGATTTGTGACCTTGATCGATGAGCGCTCCCATCGAAGATGAGGTGTCCATTGGGTCTTTCGGCATAAAGGATTGAGCCGCAGAAATGACTTTATCAACAAAGCGATCTTTGATGCTTTCGTGCACTAATAAACGAGTTGCAGCGACACAGACTTCGCCTTGGTTATAGAAGCAACCACCAGCGGTTTCTGCGGCTGCACGATCGAGGTCTTCGCAGTCTTCAAATACGATATTGGCATTCTTACCACCAGCCTCAGCAAACACACGCTTAAGATTGGTTTCACCAGAACGAACCATTAATTGACCAGCAATACGAGTGGAACCCGTAAATGCAATACAGTCGACGTCATGGTGTTTCGCTAAAGCATCACCGGCTTCATGGCCAAAGCCTGTAACGACTTGAAAAACGCCACGTGGTAAGCCTGCTTGATTGGCGAGTTGACCAATATAAATAGCAGTGAGAGAAGATTTTTCAGAGGGTTTAAGAATAACGCTATTACCTGCTGCTAATGCAGGGCCAAGTTTCCAGCAAGCTAACCATAATGGAAAGTTCCATGGAACTACCGCTGCAACAACACCGATAGCTTGATGAGAAACAAAGGCGTGTACATCTTGTTCCGTTGGCGCGACTTCCCCATACACTTTATCGATGGCTTCTGCATACCAACGCAGTGCACTTGCAGCACCAGGGATATCGGTTGAAAAGCTATGGCTGATTGGCTTACCCGTATCTAGGGTTTCCAGCAACGCAAGTTCTTCACGATGTTGGTCAATCAGCGTTGCAAATTGGCTGAGTACCGCTTTGCGATATGACGGAGCGCTGTTGCTCCATTCACCAGAAAGGAAAGCTTGACGAGCACATGTTACCGCAAGCTCAACATCTTCTTCTTGGCAACGAGCTATCTGGGTCAGTGTCTCGTCGGTAGCCGGGTTAACAACATCTAGAGTTTCTCCACTGATAGCTGCGCTATATTCGCCATTAATAAAGGCACGATTTTCGATGTTTAGATTGTTTCTCAGTTCAATCCATTGTTCTTGGGTTTTCATACGCTCTCCTTGTTATCACAACAAGGCAAGGCCCACTTAGAATGTGGTTGGCGTATGCGCGCTTATCATTCGACAAGCCTTGTCTGTGTGATTTGTGAACTTGTGCGGCTGCGTCGTATCAATAATGTACGATTCACCTTGTTTAAGGACAAAAGATTGCTCTTTGTATTCCAGAGTGATTTCGCCCTCTAAAATAGTGCCGATCTCTTCGCCTTCATGTTTAATTTCCGCCGCACCCGTTGTGCCGTGGGGGGCATACTCTTCAATCAAAAATCCAATTACCTGTTCTTTGCTGCCGTTGGTTACCAATTTCATTGAAACCGACTCACTGCCCATTTCAACCAACTCTTCAGGTGCAACGACAACCTTCACTTCATCGCTTTTGGGTTGTTCAAGTGTGAAAAACTCCGAAAGAGATAAAGAAAAAACATTCACTATTTTTTGCAACGAACTTACTGAAGGGCTTACCTTCGCATTCTCAATCGAAGAGATCGCGCTATGTGTAATACCAGCTCGTTCGGCTAATTCTCGTTGTGACAATCCATGTTCTTTTCTTAATCGAACAATATTTTTACCAATCTCTTGGTTGTCCATGTAGGTGGCTCCTAACTTATAGAGAGGCCGCCATCATAAATTCTTTAAACAAAATTTGAGAGAAATGATTCGTTTTTGCTTTCCATTCTGGGTGCCACTGCACGCCAACAAAGAATTTTTGCCCTGGAAGACTAAACGCTTCCACTAAACCATCCGGTGCTTTAGCTTCCACAGTCAGTTGGGGAGCTAATTGGTCAACCCCTTGGTTATGAAGAGTATTAACCTCAAAAAAGATAGTGTTTTCCCAATGATTTTCAGTCAGCCATTTCTCAAACAAACTTTGTTTTTGCACCAACACCGCGTGTGATGGAGCGTACTTTTCCTCAAAGTCTTCGACCTCACTCTCTCTATGGTCGTTGAAACCTGAATCATGAACTGCTGGGTTCAGTGAGCCTCCCAGAGCAACATTCATCTCTTGAAATCCACGGCAAACACCAAAACACGGAATGTCTTTGTCTATCGCTTGACGAATCAAAGTAAAGGAAAGCTCATCTCGAGCTTCATCTTTCTTAGACTCTTCATGAGTGCCGTTGTAATGATGTGGTGCCACATTTGAGTGACTCCCCGGAAATAAAAAACCGTCGCAGATGTTAAGAAGACGCTCAACGTCTTCACTTGCCATATCCGGAGCCAATATCAGTGGCAACCCACCAAAGTCTTTCACAGCCGTGAGGTAAAAATTATTCACTGCCTGTATTTGATAGCCACCCAATTCTTTAGCGCAACTAACAATTCCAATAATGGGTTTGCTTGTTCTAGACATGTTACTTCCGTGCTCGATTTATTTAACACTTACACTACAAATCATGTACAAAATTATCAACACCGATGTTCGATATTATGACCAAAGCGTGACCAAACCCACCTTTTTGGTCAAAAAAACGACTAATTTTGGACATTATATTGAGCAAAACACAATCAACTGTTACAAAATAGTTAACAGAAACATCTTTCAATAAAATTGTAAATTTCAAAGTAATCAACGCAAGCTTATGTATTAAAAGGAAATAACCTTTAAAACTAGACTTTAGTCTAATTAGTACAATTGACTTGTTTCTTTTTTGTTACTTTTAATTTACCAAATAGAGGCTAGTTGGAGAACACAATGGAATCGTATCTACAGGAAGTTAAAAATTTTCGACAAAAATGGCCCAACATCGAGTTTGTTGATCTGATTTTTACCGACATCAATGCCACACCAAGAGGCAAGCGCATCCCAGTAAGTGCACTACACAAGCTGCATAAAGGAGTAGCTCTTCCCCTCTCGACAATTACTTTAGATACCAAAGGTAATGTGGTTGAAACAGCAGGGTTAGGTGAAGAATTGGGAGAACCAGACAACATGTGTTTCCCAATTGCGGATACATTGATGCCTACCGCTAAAGAGCAAGTGGGCCAAATAATGTTGAGTATGATGGATGAGTCAGCCCACACCCCAAACCCGCTCTTTATTCGTAATATCGTCAGTGAAATTCTCGAAAAGTTACACACCAAAGATCAACATCCATGTGTTGCCTTAGAGCTAGAGTTTTACTTAATAGACAGGAAGCGGGGTGAGATGGGAGCACTACAAACAGCCATCAACCCAAACAAAAAATCACGAGAAAAAGATACCGAAGTCTATGACTTAGATGGTTTGGATGATTACGCAGACTTTTTGGCCGATCTTAACAAAGTCGCTCAAGAACAAGGGTTAAATACTTCGGGGGCACTATCTGAATCCGCCCCAGGACAATTCGAAATTAACTTCAACCACTCTAAAGATGTACTACGAGTGTGTGATGAAATCATCATCGTCAAACGCCTAATTCGTCAAATTGCTAATCAACATGATTTCGATGCTACCTTCATGGCTAAGCCATTTAGTGAGCAAGCTGGTAACGGTATGCACATCCACCTTAGCTTGGTGGATTCCAACGACAATAACCACTTCAGCCAACAAGATGGTGAACCCAGTAATCTCTTTTATCAAACCATGGCCGCGATGCTTGCTCAAACATCCGATTCCATGGCCTTGATTTGCCCTAACGTTAACTCTTACCGCCGCTTTGTTCCAGGAGCTTACGTGCCAACGAAAGCAGACTGGGGCGAGAACCATCGTGGTGTCGCACTGCGTGTTCCTATCAGCGACAGCAACAATCGCCGAATTGAACACCGCATTGCGGGAGCTGACGTTAACCCTTACATTCTCGCTGCAGTAGTACTATCCGCAGTATTAGCGAGTGAAAACTATACCAAAGACCAATGTCCTAACTCCCTCAGTGATGATGCAATAGACTTACCTCTGCGTATGTCTGAAGCTCTCGATCAGCTAGAACGCAGTGAGCTGACCCCGTACATCTCTAAAGAGTTTGTCGATCTATATTTAGCTTGTAAACGAAGTGAACTGGCGGAGTTTGAACGCGCCATCACTCCATTAGAAATCGACTGGATGTTGCACTCAGCATAAACAAAGGAACTACACGTATGACTACGCAAACTAAGGCGTTGGACGCGCCGCTGAAGATCAACAGTCAACACATCATGGTATCTCTATTGGTTGTCGCGACTTTCATTTTCTTCACATCAATTGGATTGAACCACCAAGAAGGAGAGGCCTATGGATGGATGAGCCTTCTCCCTACCGCACTTGTTTTGGTATTCGCCCTAACTACACACCGCACCGTAGAGGCGCTTTTTAGTGGTACCATCGCTGGTGTACTACTACTCAATCCTGCGCAAGCCGTTGAGCAAATTGTCGTCATATCGATGGATGTAATGATGAACGAAACCATTGCATGGATCGTTCTAGTTTGCGGACTGATGGGGGGATTAATCGCAATTCTCGAAAAAGGCGGCAGTATTTTAAGCTTTTCAGATATGTTGGTCACAAAGGTTAAGAGCCGTAAACAATCTATGCTGATGACCTTTTTCCTCGGCATCATGATCTTTATTGATGACTATCTGAACGCGATCGCTATCTCATCATCGATGAAGAAGATTACTGACGGATACAACATCTCCCGTGAAAAACTATCTTATCTAGTCGATTCCACCGCTGCGCCGATTTGTATTCTGGTGCCAATATCAACATGGGCTATTTTCTTTAGCTCACTGCTTGAAGCGAATGGAGTGGCTGAAGCTGGTGAGGGTATCAAAGCATATATTGAAGCGATTCCATACATGGCTTATGGCTGGGTTACGCTGATAATCGTCCTTCTCGTTGCGTTAGAAAAGATGCCGGATTTAGGCGCAATGAAGCAGGCTGAGGAACGAGCGAAGAAAGGTCAAGTACGTCCTGACGGTGCAACAGACATCGACTTTGGCGCAGATATTACAGCGCACACCAACCCAACGATGGGATTAATCAACTTCCTATTGCCTATGGTGGTGTTAGTTGGTGCAAGCTGGTACTTCGGTATTGATCTATTAGCAGGCGTATTTGTCGCAATTATCTTTACTATCTGCTTCTATGGTGTTCAACGTCTAATCTCAATGAATGATATGTTTGAAGCTGTCTACGACGGAATCAAAGTTATGCTGCTGCCATTGGCAACGGTGATTGGTGGATTCATGCTGAAGTCTGTGAATGATTCTCTAGGAGTGACACAATATGTCATCGAGACAGTAAGCCCTTATCTATCGGCGTCTTACTTCCCAGCAATTATCTTTATGATCACCGGTGCATTGGTGTTTGCTACCGCATCTTCTTGGGGAACTTTTGCAGTTGCTATGCCAATCGTATTGCCTCTAGGCGAACAACTTGGCGTACCTCTACATTTAACTATTGCGGCTCTGCTTTCGGCATCAGCAGCGGGCAGTCACTCATGTTTCTTTAGTGACTCAACGGTATTGTCAGCTCAAGGTTCCGGGTGTACCTCAATGCAACACGCAACCACTCAATTCCCCTACGCATTGATAGGTATTGTCGCAACAGCTCTCTTCTTCTTGTTAGTTGGCTAAGCCTCATACAGCTAAAATACAAGCGTAAAAAATGCCTTATTCTACGATAAGGCATTTCAATTTCCTGAAGAGCAAGCTTAAAGCAACTCTCAGCAAGACTCTCCAGCTTTCAAGTGCTCCCTTTCACACCACAGCCTTTAATCACTAGCTGAGTGATGAACTCAGCGGCATCGGCATAGTCTTTATCATCGAGTTGGTCCTTCTGCATCACGCTGCAAATCTGCCAGCCAAAATCGGCGTAGGTTTGAGTTGCCGCCCAGATGGTAAACATCAGGTGATGAGCGGGAACATCGTCCATTAGGCCCTGCGCCGACCATGTCGAGAACTTATCAAGAATCATCTGGGATTGCTTATACAGCTCGTCACCAATCTCTTTCGGCAATACTTTAGCGCCAGACATCACTTCATTGGCAAATACCTTAGAAGCATGTGGATGGTCGCGAGAAATGATCAGCTTGGTTTGAATATATTGAGACAAGGCTTCAACAGGATCGCTCAACTCTTCAATCGGACGAGACGCTTCTAGTAAAGGCTGAGTGACGGTTTCAAGCACAGCGTTGTAGAGCTTATCTTTTGAGCTGAAATAGTAGAAGACGTTGGGTTTGGGAATGTCGGCCGCTTTCGCGATATCGGCCATTTTTGTTGCAGCATAACCATGAGTGGCGAATTGTTCACACGCGACTTCGATGATTAAATCTTGATTCTTTTGTCTGATCCTAGACATATTGCATCCTTTACAGCTCGTTACTAAAATCATAGTAATCAACGTGCTTCATTAGTCCAGAAGATAATCTCAGAACTCAAGGTCACCGCATTGATAACAATAAAATGGCCGCTCTATTTGTTAAGAAGCGACCATTCCATACCGTGTTTTTGAACTGTTCAAGTTAAAGAATCAATATCGCGCGGAAGTCATTCACATTGGTCAGCGTTGGCCCCGTGGTTAGAAGCACATCGACTTGCTTGAAAAAATCGTAGCTGTTGTTCGCATCGAGATAGTCTTGCGCTTTAAGCGACAGGCTCGAACCTAGTTGCCATGTTTGAGGCGCGATCCATGCTCCCGCATTGTCTTCAACACCATCAATCCCGTCGGTATCAGCAGCCAATGCAAATATGTTGTCTTGGCCTTTGAGCTCGTTATATAGGCTCAACAAGAACTCACAGTTACGCCCACCGCGACCATTGCCTTTAACGGTTACCGTGGTTTCCCCGCCGGAAAGTATCACGCAAGGCGTCTCAAATGGGTGCTTGTTATTAGCCACTTGTTTGGCTAGCGCAGCATGCACCTTCGCGACATCTCGCGCTTCTCCCTCTATGCAATCACTCAACACATAAGCGGGAATACCCAAGCCTTCAGCTTCTGCAGCAGCGGATTCCAATGCCGACATTGGTGTCGCGATAATATGGTGCTCCGCGTTCTTCCAACATACGTCATCTGGTTTAACCGTCTCTGACTCTGGATTATTTAGCCATTCAAATGCCGAGCGTGGTGTTTCTATTTGATAACGTTCTAAAATGGCCATCGCATCAAAACGCGTGGTGGTGTCGGGTACGGTTGGGCCCGATGCAATCACACTAATGTCATCGCCCGGCACATCAGAAATCGCCAGTGACACAACCCTTGCAGGATACGCCGCTTTAGCAAGTCGACCGCCTTTTATCGAAGATAGATGTTTGCGAACACAGTTCATCTCATCAATGGCGGCGCCTGATTTAAGCAACGCTTTATTGATTTGTTGCTTCTCTGCCAAGCTAATATCGCCACCAGGCAGACTCAGTAATGCGGAGCCACCTCCTGACAAAAGACATATCACGGTGTCGTCTTCACTGAGGTTACTCACCAACTCCAACATCCGGTGACTGACTTCAAGACCCATCGCATCCGGAACGGGGTGCGCCGCTTCAATCACTTCGATATGTTCGCAAGGGGCGGTGTGTTCGTAGCGGGTCACGACTAAGCCTTCAAGATCACGCAGTGCGAGATCTTGCTGTTGTTTAACTTGCCAGACGGCTTCGAGCTCAGCGGCCATCGACGCGGCTGCTTTACCTGCTCCTATAACGACAGTTCGCCCAGCTTGGTTAGCAGAGCGATAAAAAATGTCTTTAGGAAGAAAAGGTTCGATGTGATTTTTAGGTAGCGCCTGATTAACAGCACTTGAGAAAAGGGTTTGCAGAAACTGCTTAGCATCAATGTCCATCAGCCACTCCTTAGTTGACGGAGAAAAAAAGAACCCCGATACAAGGCCAAAGGGTGCCTGCTAAGATCAAGTTGGAAAGGAACAACTTCAACCTCTGCCTCGTATCAGGAACGCGTATAAAAGGAGACGAAACTACGCGATTTATAAACAAACTGTTGGGCTACGAATCGATAGCAGCCCTAATTAATTAACGGATAATCGGTTGATTGACTAACCACTAAACGGACAAACCGTTAACTAGATTAACGAATCGAGTGGTCAGAACGTTTCTCAATCGCTTGGATAAGCGCAGAGTGGTCCCAACCTTCGCCACCCATTTCGGCACACTCGCCAAACAACTCTTGAGCGTTAGCCGTATTAGGTAGTGCAACCCCTAGCTCTTGTGCGCCCGTTAGCGCTAAGTTGAGGTCTTTTTGGTGAAGTGAGATTCTAAAGCCCGGGTCGAATGTGCCTTCAACCATACGCTCACCGTGCACTTCCAATATCTTAGAGTTAGCAAAGCCACCTAATAAAGCCTGACGTACTCGCGCTGGATCAGCGCCTGCTTTCGAAGCAAAGACTAACGCCTCAGACACGGCTTCGATATTCAGAGCAACAATGATCTGGTTCGCCACCTTACAGGTTTGACCCGCACCGTTGTCGCCCACCAGCGTAATATTCTTACCCATGATTTCAAATAGTGGACGTGCTTTGTCAAAGGCGTCTTGCTCACCACCAACCATGATAGTCAGCGCTGCATTAATAGCGCCTACTTCGCCACCTGATACCGGTGCATCAAGGTATGAAGCACCACCTTCATTGATTCGCGCTGCAATTGCTTTGGTCGCGATTGGCGAAATTGAACTCATATCGATGACTAACTTGCCCGTCGCACCACCAGCAGTAAGACCTTGCTCGACACCGTTATCACCAAACAGCACCTCTTCTACTTGAGGGGTGTTCGGCACCATAAGAATAATGACATCTGCCTGTTCCGCGGCTTCGGCAAGGGAATGACAAACCGTTGCACCTGCTGCAACCAACTCGGCAGGAGCAGCGTTGAAATGATCCGACAGAATCAAGTCGTGACCCGCTTTTTGAAGGTTACTCGCCATAGGTTTACCCATGATGCCAGTTCCGATAAATGCAATTTTAGACATGTTGTTCTCCTTAACGTTTGAGGGTTACCAGGCGCAATTAACGGTACTGGTTCAGCCAACCAAGGCCTTCTGTCGTTGTCGTTTTCGGTTTATATTCGCAGCCAACCCAGCCCTGATAGCCAAGCTCATCAAGGTAGTTAAGTACGAATGGATAATTGATTTCTCCGGTACCCGGCTCGTGTCGACCAGGGTTATCAGCCAGCTGCACATGAGCGATTTGACCGATGTTCTGCTGCATGGTCGGCGTAAGATCGCCTTCCATAATCTGCATGTGATAAATATCGTATTGGATAGAAAGGTTATCGCTCCCTACCTCTTTGATGATCGCTTTGGCTTGCTCAGTCGTGTTCAAGAAGAAGCCCGGAATATCACGGGTATTGATCGCCTCTATCACTAAGCTAATGCCTTCTGCTGCTAGCGCGTTCGCCGCGTAATGCAGGTTAATCACAAACGCCGATTGCGCATCTTGTTGGGTCACACCTTGCGGAACAATCCCGGCCAAGCAATTCACTTGAGCACAGCCGAGCGATTTTGCGTAAGCGATGGCTTTAGGTACACCCGCTTGAAACTCTTCAACTCTTGCTGGGTCTACCGCGATACCGCGGTCGCCAGCGTCCCAATCACCCGCAGGCAAGTTAAATAGCACTTGCTCTAGGTTATTAGCCTCGAGCTTTTGTTTAATCTCATCCGCATCAAAGGCATATGGGAAAAGGTATTCCACACCTTGAAAGCCCGCTTCTGCGGCAGCTTCAAAGCGGTCCATAAAATCAACTTCCGTGAATAACATTGACAAGTTTGCTGCAAATTTTGCCATGACTCTGTCCTTATTCTTTATTTGGTGAAACTATGACTGTTTAGTGAAGCAACGGTTATTTGATGGAGCTACGGTTGCTTAGTAAGGCTCCGATTTCTTGGAGACTTTCCGTAGAGCTAAACCTCAGCTCTACGTATACACATGACTTAATGATTACTTGTACGCTAACGCTGTTGGGGCATCGCCGCGGCTTTCGGCAAGTGGCTCAAATTCGTTGATGGCATTGATCTCTACGCCCATCGCAATGTTGGTTACTCGCTCAAGAATCAGCTCAACGACCACTGGCACCTTGTGCTTGTTCATCAGCTCTTTGGCTTGCTCAAACGCTGCCGCAATTTGCTCTGGTTCACGAACTCGAATCGCCTTACAACCTAAGCCTTCAACAACGGCTACATGGTCAACACCGTAGCCTTCAAGCTCTGGCGCATTCTGGTTATCGAACGCCAGTTGTACACAGTAATCGATATCAAATTGACGTTGCGCTTGGCGAATCAAGCCTAAATACGAGTTGTTCACCAACACATGAATGTATGGCAGATTGAATTGCGCGCCGACTGCCAGTTCTTCAATCATGAATTGGAAATCGTAATCTCCAGAGATAGCGACAATATCGCGATTTGGATCGGCTGCTCGTACACCTAATGCGGCTGGTGTTGTCCAACCCAATGGGCCAGCTTGACCACAGTTGATCCAATTACGCGGCTTATAAACATGTAGGAACTGAGCGGCAGCAATTTGCGACAAACCAATGGTGCTCACATAACAAGTGTCACGACCAAATGCCTTGTTCATCTCTTCATAAACACGCATCGGTTTCATTGGCGCTTCATCGAAATTGGTTTTACGCAGCATGGTCGACTTGCGTTCCTGACACTCACTTGCCCATGCATTTCGGTTCGGCAGTTTGCCAGCGTCACGCCACTCTTGTGCCACTTCAACCATTAGCTCTAGCGCTGCCTTGGCATCAGAGACTATGCCTAAATCTGGGCAGAACACGCGGCCAATTTGCGTCGGTTCAATGTCGACGTGTACGAACTTGCGGCCTTCGGTATAAACATCGACAGAACCGGTATGACGGTTAGCCCAGCGGTTACCAACACCGAACACAAAATCAGAATTAAGCATGGTTTCATTGCCATAACGGTGAGAAGTTTGTAGCCCTACCATACCCGCCATTAGCTCATGATCATCTGGGATTGAGCCCCATCCCATCAAGGTTGGAATCACTGGTACACCTGTGATTTCAGCAAACTGCTGCAACAGTTCAGATGCGCCTGCGTTGATCACACCACCACCGGATACAATCAAAGGTTTCTCCGATTGAGACATCATGGTTAATGCTTTCTCAACCTGAGCGCGGGTTGCTTGTGGCTTGTAAGGTTCAAGTGGCTCATAAGTATCAATATCGAACTCAATCTCAGCCAGCTGCACATCTAAAGGCAGGTCGATCAGCACTGGGCCGGAACGTCCAGAACGCATCAAATGAAAGGCTTTTTGAAATGCGCGTGGTACTTGAGCAGGTTCCAGCACCGTGGTTGCCCACTTAGTGACTGGCTTGGCAATCGATTCGATGTCGACCGCTTGAAAGTCTTCTTTGTGAAGGCGAGCACGCGGAGCCTGACCTGTAATACATAGGATTGGGATTGAATCTGCAGACGCCGAATAAAGCCCCGTGATCATGTCCGTTCCCGCAGGGCCAGAGGTACCAATACACACACCGATATTGTCTTGATTGGTACGCGTGTACCCTTCGGCCATATGCGATGCACCCTCTACATGTCGAGCTAAGACGTGGTCGATTCCTCCAAGCTTTTTCATAGCCGCATACATAGGGTTAATTGCTGCGCCGGGAACACCAAATGCGATGTCTACACCTTCACGTTTAAGCACTTCTACCGCTGCTTCAATCGCTTTCATAATTGCCATTCGAACCTCCAATTCAGATTGTATACAATTAAATCAACTTTTGTGTACTATGAACCATCCTCGCTATTTATCAACCCCAGAATGAAACAATTTTGTTACATCAACCCATCACATTAAGTACGTACTCATCCTGAAAAGCTTACAATTCATTGCTTTATATAAAATATCTTTACGTAAAAATAAATTACAAAAAGATCAAATGATAAATAAATGTTAAATACCGTTTGCTTGTTTACAATTTCTACAATATAAATATCCTTAAAAAGAGCATTTTGTATACAAAATGACATCGTATTGTTTAAAGGAGACAACAATGATGAATGACGTAAAAGAGAGAGAAGAAGTGCAGTGTATGCAGGTACTCGGGAATATGGATAACTCCGAGTACAAAGAGATCTTGTCTAAAGATGCATTAAAATTCTTAGAAGCTCTCGTCAATAAGTTTGGAGATCGCCGTCATGCCCTGCTAAGTGACCGCGACACAAAACAAGCTCAATATGACGAGGGAGAGCTACCCAATTTCAGAAAAGACACCGTTTCCATTCGTCAGAATAAAGAGTGGAAGGTAGCAACACCGCCACCAGAGCTGCTTGATCGCCGCGTAGAAATCACCGGTCCTATCGAGAGAAAGATGGTGATCAACGCGCTAAACTCAGGCGCGAAAGTCTTCATGTGTTGTTTTGAAGATGCGTCTTCCCCGACTTGGGCCAATATGGTCGAAGGGCAAATCAACCTAAGAGACGCCAACCTTGGCACCATTAGCTACTTCGATGAGAAGAAGCAGAAGCGTTACCAATTAAACGACGATCCTGCACTGCTGATCGCACGCCCACGAGGGATCCACCTTCCTGAGCAATCCATCCAATTCAACAATCAGCCTATCGGCGGTTGCTTGATGGACTTCGCCTTGTACTTTTTCCATAACTATCAATCACGAGCACAACAAGGTTTAGGGGTTTACTACTACATTCCCAAGCTTGAGAGCATGGAAGAAGCACAGTGGTGGGACGATATTTTCAGCTTCACCGAAAACTATTTCCACGTACCCAAAGGCACCATTCGTGCGACGGTTTTGATTGAGACGCTTCCAGCCGTATTCCAAATGGAAGAGATCTTGTACGCAATGCGTGATCATATCGTGGCAATGAACTGTGGCCGTTGGGATTACATCTTCAGCTACATCAAAACGCTGAAAAACCATAAAGACCGCATCCTGCCCGACCGCCACGGGATCGGCATGGATCAAGAGTTTCTAAATGCCTATAGCCAACTGTTGGTGCGTACTTGTCATGCTCGCGGCGCACTGGCGATGGGTGGTATGTCGGCCTTTATTCCAGCGAAAGATCCGCAAGAAATGGCGCGTGTAACCGCCAAGGTTATCGAAGATAAGCAAAGAGAATCTCAGAACGGACACGACGGCACATGGGTCGCGCACCCTGCACTGGTTGATTTGGCAATGTCGATCTTTGATAAGCACTTAGATGGCAAAGTAAACCAAATGGATTTTCAAAGCCCGGAGCATGTGATCAATGCAGACTCGTTGCTAAAACCTTGTGAAGGCAGCCGCGACGAAGCCGGCGTGCGCAAGAATATCCGTATTGCGCTGTATTACATCGAAGCTTGGATTCAAGGCTACGGCTGTGTACCTATCTACGGCCTTATGGAAGATGCCGCCACCGCAGAGATCTCAAGAGCCAATATTTGGCAATGGATCCACCACGGCGTCACGCTTGATGACGGCCAAACCTTTACCAAACAATTGTTCCACTCTTGGCTTTACCAGGAGTTAGACACGATAAAACATGAAGTCGGTGACTCGCGCTATGCAGCAGGTCGATTTGAAGAGACAGCTGATCTTTTCTATCAACTTTCTACAGCCGAAGAGTTCGCTGCCTTCCTAACTTTACCCAGCTATGGGCTATTACAAGAGTCCAGTTAGGACTCTTGTACCGAGCTGAATCAGTCAATGATATTCACAACAAGCGTAATGGTTGGCTGGCTGAGCTTGGTACGTATGCCCCTTGAAAAACTAGGAGATAACATGGGAAGTTTGACTCTACAACAAGCGTTAACCATCATCGATGGAACCTTAAAAGCAGGAAACAAAATCCACACAGAACCTTTGACGGTCGCCGTCTTAGACAGCGGTGGCAAGCTGATTTCTCTGCAACGTCAAGACGGCTCTAGCATGATGCGACCAGACATCGCGATCGCTAAAGCGTGGGGGGCACTCGCACTGGGTTGTTCCTCTAGAAAACTCGCCCAAGATGCTGACAACCGACCAGCATTTATCTCCGCCGTAAACGTGCTCGCGCACGGAAACATGGTGCCAGTTCCAGGGGGGCTACTGATTCGAGATAAGGATAAAACGGTACTTGGTGCGATTGGGGTCAGCGGTGACATCTCAGACATCGACGAAAGTTGCGCCATCAACGGCATTGGTTGTGCAGAACTGTTCAGTGACGAGATGCTGCAAGCTTAACTCGCCAATTCGCTGTACTTGAAGTTCTTAAACAAGCACAAAAAAACCGAAGCGATTAAGCTTCGGTTTTTTATTGAATCTAAAGGAAGATCAGAAAAACTACTCGTACGCGCTCAACCATGTTTTCAGAAGTTGGTTAGTATTTTTCTTCTGGCTCGCAGACAGAGATTTCACAAGCTTCTTCTGCGTTTCAACATGCTCAGTCATCATTTGGTCAATAAGAATAAGACCATCTTTTGTTAACTGAACACTCACGCTGCGTCTGTCTTCTTTGCTGTGTTCACGACTGATCAGCCCTTTGGCTTCTAGCTTATCAAGGCGATTGGTCATCGCGCCAGATGTCAGCATCATGGATCCAATCAATTCAGATGGCGTCAGTCGGTAAGGCTTCCCAGAACGTCGCAACGTCGCCAGCACATCAAACTCCCCCAGCTTCATGTCGTATTTCTTATGAAGCTCGGCAACTTGCGTCTCCATATACTTGGCAATACGCATAATCCGACCCATCATTGCCATAGGCTCAGTTTCTAGTTCGGGCTTTTCCTTTGCCCATTGCTCTACTACGCGGTCGATAGCATCCATTTGCAATCTCGCTCCGTTGTTAGTCTGATTACTTCAAACTAGTTTAACATAAAGATACTTTACAACCACTAGTTCTCAGTATACAGTTCACACAATAGTTATCTTAACGTAAAGATATTTCAGATGAACATATTATTAGCAATGATCCCCGCGTTCTTTTGGGGAACAACCTATGCAGTGACGCAATTTACGCTACAGGAGTGGCCACCATTATTATTGGGTGCTTTGCGTGCGTTACCTGCTGGTTTGTTATTGCTAGCAGTAAAACCAACACTGCCTAAAAAAGGCGAGTGGCAAATCATTTTCACACTGGGCCTTATCAATATCGCGACTTTCTTTGGCTTGATCTTCGTGATGGCGCTAACGCTGCCTTCGGCAATCTCTGGCGTGGGTATGATCTCTGTGCCAGTGTTCGCGATGATCTTCCACTGGGTAGTGAAAAAACAGCGCCCGCATCTGATTCAAGCCCTTTCGGGTATTGGCTTGATCACCTTAGCGTGGATACTGTTTAACCCAAGCCAAATTGCTCTGAACCCAATCGGTTTAGGCGCAATGTTTGCCGCAATAATGTGTATTGTCATCGGCAGCAGCATTACCAAGTCACTGGGTAACCGCATGCACTGGTGGAAGGTATTAACATGGCAACTGATTCTGGGCGGTACGATTTTGTCTGTCGCGTCTGGCGTTCATGCATTCATCGATCCGCAGCCTTATATTAATGCCGTGACTCATTTCGATACTCGTAATGCTATGGGACTCGTATGGGTGATTGGCCTAAACACAGCGCTGGGTTACGGCATGTATGTGTGGTTGCTACAGCGTATGTCGGTGGTTGATTTCACCTTCGGTGGAATCGCAAACCCAGTGGCTGGCATCGTGACAGGCATGGTGTTAATGGGTGAATCATTCACTGCAGTACAATACTCACTAATGACCGGCATGATAGTGATGTCACTGCTACCACAACTTATCCTTGCGGTAAGACAACCCAAACAAGTTAAGCCTGTTACGCAGTAGACGCAGCCTCTTAAACGTATTGCTCAAAAACGCGCCTCATTAAGGGCGCGTTTTTTGTTGCTACGCTAACAGCAATAACCCAACAGCCATACTCGTTGAGTTGACCATTCCTTAAGTTAAATTAAACCTCACAAAGAACAATGACTTTACTTTAACTATCTAAAGCGAATTTATTTTCTATAAAATAATCATACTAGAGATTTAATTTCCACAAAAAACTCAAATTAGAGATAAAAAGACAAAACTTTTCTCCGACTACCTTTCTATACTGTGCCACGTCATTAAGGCGCTACAAGCCTATGATTTAAAATAATTATTAATGAGTAGTCACCATGAATTCGAAGTCGCTAACTATTTTGCTTTTTGTCTCTGTTTGCTTAATTTGGGGAACCACTTGGTTCGCGATGGAAGTAGCATTGCATTCTATCCCACCTATTTTTGCTACTGCGTTGCGCTTTTTACTTGCAGCACCTCTGCTTGCAGTATTGGCGAAAGTCTTCAACCAACCACTGCTGTTCCCTAAAGGTAAGCGCCAATGGCTGCTTATTGTTGCGTTGATGTATTTCGCGATTCCGTTTACGTTGATGATCTATGGCGAGCAATACATCTCTTCAGGTTTAGCGTCGATCATCTTCGCCAACATGCCTGTGGCTGTGATGTTGATGTCTGGCTTATTCTTAGGTCTACGACTAGCGAAGCACCAGATATTCGGGTTGGTCGCTGCTGTTGTGAGCCTATGTCTAATCCTTGGTAATGAAATGCAGATGGGTGGCGATGACTACCTAATTGGCACGGTTTGCTTAGGCCTTGCTGTTGCGATTCACGCAGTGATGTATGTGCTGGTTCAAAAGCACTGCAAAGGTATTGAAGTACTGACCTACAACGCCGTACCAAGCTTAATTGCAGCTCTATTCTTATTTGCTGTATCAGCTATAGGTGAAAACGTGAATATTGAATCTTTCACTTGGGATTCAATCTCTGCTGTGGTTTACCTAGGCTTTGTGGCGAGTGTTGGCGGCATTGTTGCTTACTTTAAATTAGGTCAGGTTTCGACACCTTTCCAAGCATCTATCTGCTTCCTAATTTTCCCTGTGGTTGCACTACTGATCTCTTGTTACATCAATGGTGAGGTTCTATCTGAACAGTCACTTGTAATGATGATTCCTCTACTTTGCGGCATCCTGCTAACCAAAGCACCAAAGGGAATCTTCAAGCTGCGTACCGAATTAAAAACCGTAAGAAACTGATCCGCGTGAAACCTATTTTGCGGATTAGATATACATATCCCACATAAACAAAAAGCTCCAATATCACTATTGGAGCTTTTTGCTTATTTCATAATATCGAGACCAACATTAACGCCAGCTAAACATTCGCACTTCATTACCTTCTTCAGGTGTCTTAGGAATGTTTAAAGACAACGCCAAAGAAACCGCCGCCATCGCAGCACCAATATAGAAAACCGTTGCAGGAGAAGACAACCAAATCACACCAAACACCACTGGAATAACGACCGCTGCAATATGATTGATGGTGAAAGAGACACCAGCAGTTGATGCCATGTCTGCCGGGTCTGCGATTTTCTGGAAGTAAGTTTTGATCGCCAGCGCCAATGCAAAGAACAGGTGATCGATCACGTAAAGTGCCGCCGCCCATTCCGCGCTTTGCACCAAACCATAACCGACAAACACACCAATCAAGCCAACATACTCGAAGATCAACGCTTTACGCTCGCCAACCACACCGATAAATCGACCAATGCGCTTCGCAAACAAGAAGTTAAATAGGTAATTAACCAAGAACAACAATGTGACGTCGGCAGCCGAGTAACCAAACTTCTCTACCATCAAGAAGCCTGCAAACACAGTGAAGATTTGTCTTCTCGCACCGCTCATAAACGTTAGCGCGTAGTAGAGCCAGTAACGCTTCCGCAGTACCAACTTCTTATTCTGTGGCGTCTTGGTTTGAAACTCAGGGAAGCCAAAGGTCATCACCAAAACCAGAATAAAACCAATACCGCCAGTAATACCGTACACCCAAGCAAAGTCGAGCTTCAGCTGTTCTAGCATCACCCAGATAGATCCGTAAGTGATTAAGGATGCCAGTGCGCCGACTGAGATCATCTTACCTAGCATCTCTGGCGCTTCTTCTTTACTCAACCATTGCAGTGACAAAGACTGCTTCAGCGTTTCAAAATAGTGAAAGCCCGTCGACATTAAAATGGTAGTCAGCAACAATCCAGTGAGTGAGGGGAACAGACCCGTAATCGCGGTGCCTACAGTGAGCATCGCCAGCGATATCAACATGAAGCGTTGCTCACGAATGAATGCCAACACAAACACTACGGTAAACGCTAAGAAACCCGGGATCTCACGCACACTTTGCAGCAAGCCAATATCCGCACCATCAAAGTTCGCCTTCTCAATCACGAAGTTATTAAGCAGAGCCATCCAGCTCGAAAACGCGATCGGTACAACAATCGAAATCAGTAATAAAAAGTTTTGCGGCGTTTTCCAGCTCGCGGTTCTATCGAACATTGACGGACTCCTGTTCGTCTAATTGAGTGAGCACTCGTAAGGTCAACTGCTCAGTATAAGGGTTAATCTTCCAATGCTCTGGGCTCCAGCCTTTTACGAAACGTTGGAAATCGGCCCACGCCACGTAAAACATTGGTCGCCATGCTGCTTCTACCTCATCAAATGAAAGGTGTGGCTGATAGTACGCCAATGCCTCTTTCAAGTAGTGGAAGTAAGCATCTAGTACTTCTGATTCAAGCTCTGCGCAATCTTGTGGCCTAATCGCGCTGCTCATGAACAAGGCGACGTCTTTCATCGCACAGCCGTAACCCACATATTGGAAATCGACCGCAGCCGCGCGTTCGCTTTTCGAATCAAAGCAAAAATTGGCGAGCTTAGCATCACCATGGACTAAGGTTTGATATGGACATTCTTTTAATAAACGGTCGATGTGCTTGGCTTGGTTCTTCAATGGTAAATCAGCCAAGGCATTGAGTTCATCAGGGCGTGTATCTAGATGCCAATAAGTACCGACTTGCCACAATGATGACAACTGCTCTTGATTGATATTGATGTGCTTTGCGTGAAAGTTAGCAAGCCATTTAAGGCAAGCATTACGTTGTTTTTGCTCTTCTCGTGTGTAACTAGATACCTGATAGTCAGAAGCTGCAAGTACATCAAACTGAGAGGTTAACGGAAAACCTATATCCGCTAAGTCTTGCATCACTATCAGCCACTCATTCTCTTCTAGTTCACATTGCAGCCCAACAGGTACAGGGCAGCGCTCGTCCCATTGTTGGGTGAATGACTGATACCAAGCTGTTTCCACTTGGTAAGAGTGTACCTTTCGTTGGTGAGAGAGTTTGGTATTCCAACCCTTTGGGTGTTCAGCTTTATCTGGCAACGCGACATGTTTAACAATCGCACTCTTGAGTTCCGCACTGCTTTCTTGAGAAAAGACTAAGCGAACTAACTCGCCATATCCACCCCATAGGCGTTGAATCACTTGGACATCAAACCCTTCATGACAACCCAGCGAGGTCGCTATTTTTTGATAAAGCTCATTTTGATAAAACTCTTGTTGATAAAGCTCTGGCTGATTTTGACTTGAACCCGCTTCAGGTTGAGCTCGATTATTCGACGATATTGATTGAGACATATTACTCGTTGTTATGCTTTATCGGATAGAAGGTGTGACCACTGTGGCTGCCTATTCATGTAGTGAACCACATAGCTACAAACCGGCACAATTTTGAAGCCCGCTTGTTCAATTTCAGGCAATACCGATTCCATCATCACCTTCCCAAAGCCCTTGCCTTGCAGTTCATCAGGAATGCGTGTCGACGTGATATGTAGTACATCTCCGCCCTTTTGATACTTAACGACCGCGAACTGGTTGGGTTCTAACTCTACCGTGATCTGGTTCACTTCTTGATCCCATTTTACTGCCTGCATTCTCAACTCCTGCAAATAATTGATACGACAAACAATAAAAGTTTGAAGTATGAGTTCCTTGTAATAGACTAGCGCAAGTGCATATAAATAAAACTAAGTACTTACAAACACAGCAAATAATTCAGTGCAATCGGCTTAATATAAAATCAGCAATGATAAAAGGCACTCTATAAATCTATGTGAGTACGTCCACTAAATCTAGCACGTAATAACCCCTTGTTAGCAAGTTACCAATATAACTAACAGACGCATGTTGGCGCATGGAGAACATATAATGAACGCACCCCTGAAGAAGCCTTTGGAGCATAATCAGGCACTTCAAGACCCTCGTAATCGCACCGTTTCCACTATCAATAGCACTGATGCACTGGCCATGATTGAGCACGGCAGTGAGCTGACATTAAATGTCTCGACTCCCGTTGGCACGAAGTTTCTCGCCACCACCAGGTTTATCGGAACGCACAGTGATAACTGTATTGTGGTTGAGGTTCCCGAGGTATCCAATGAAGATCTGAACTTTTTCTTTCAAGAAGGTTTTTGGATGACCGCTCGTGCGTATTCTCTACGAGGTGAAGGCGCGCTTATCCACTTTAGAAGCCAAATTCACCATAAGATTGGTGAACCCTTCCCTATTCTTGTACTTTCAACACCAAGCACGATGCAAGTGACTCAGCTGCGTAAAGAAACACGCTATGAAGTGAATCTGGCTTCAAGAATCATATTCAACGACCAGCGAGCAAACTGTGAGATAAGAGACTTATCGAAAAGTGGTTGTCGTTTCGTTACCTCACCAACCTCTCGTGCGATTCAGATTGCCGATCGCGTGTCTATTGAGATAACCCCTGAGAACTACAACGGACCACTGATTCCTCCATTGCGAGGCATCGTCTGCAATCTACAGAAATCGACACACTACGCTCGATACGGTGTCGAATTTGATGATATTGGCAGAGCTAACGCCAAACACTTATTGGCAAAACTGAAGTTCGATGGCACCAAGCTATGCTTGCGAAACGGTTAACACCATTTAACACGCAACTTTCACCGAATACCGTAAGCTGACCAAATACAAATAGCTCACTGGCAAACTAAACCTCAACCAACAAAAAAGCCATCGACTCTAGAATCGATGGCTTTTGCGTTTTGGCTGTTTGTTTATTTGTTTAGCTATCTATTTAGCAAATAGTTTGTATCTAGATATTCAAACTATTTGCGCAGTGCGTTCAGTTTAGCTTGGGCGATACCAAAGATAGTATCAATTGGATAACTACCCTCATCACTTGCCTCACCTGCGGCTTTGCCTGTGAACAGTTCAATCGCTTCTGTTACATGGTCAATCGCCCAGATATTAAACTCGCCCTTTTCAACCGCTTTCACAATATCGCTACGCAGCATCAGGTTGTGAACATTTGAACGCGGGATGATCACCCCTTGTTCGTTTGAACGCCCTTTGATTTCACACACATCAAAGAAACCTTCAATTTTCTCGTTCACACCACCAATTGGCTGAGACTCACCAAACTGGTTCATCGAGCCTGTAATCGCGATGTCTTGACGGTTTGGTTGCTTAGAGAACGCTGATACAACCGCACAGAACTCGGCCATACTCGCACTGTCACCATCGACGCCACCATACGATTGCTCGAAGGTGATGTTAGTGGTGAGCGGGACTTTGGCTGTCTTACCAAATACGGAAGAAAGGTAAGCCGACAAGATCATCACGCCTTTTGAGTGAATACTGCCACCTAGGTCTACGTTTCTTTCAATATCAATCACTTCACCATCACCGTAAGCGGTGGTTGCCGTGATTCGGTTCGGCGCACCAAACATATGATCCGTCGTGCTGAGTACAGACAGCGCATTCACTTGCCCAACCGCTTGACCATCAACATGGATTAGCGTTGTGCCGTTGGTAAACGTCTCCATCACGCTGTCTTGCAGTCGTCCGACACGCATCTGTTGGTTAGATAACGCTTGGTCAACGTGCGTTGCACGAATCAGGTTCGATTTTGAGCCTCTCGCCACGTAGTTTGATTCACGAAGCAGATTAGCAATGTGAGCAGAGTGCAGAGACAATTTACCTTGGTCACCCGCCTGACGAGAGCTGTGCTCAATGATGCGAGCGATCGCTTTACGGTCACAATGCAGCATGTTGTTGTCGTGCACGATGCTCGAAATAAAGCGCGCGTAATGCATTTCAGAATCGGGAGTGCGCTTCATCTCATCTTCAAAATCGGCCGTTACACGGAACAGTTCACCAAACTCTGCATCGTAGTGTTGCAGCAGTTGGTAAGTTCGGTAATCGCCAAACAGGATGATCTTAACATCCAATGGAATCGGTTCTGGATCAAGCGATACCGCCCCCGTTAAGGTCACCTCTTTTTCTAATGAAGTGAAGCTCAATTGACGTGAACGCAGTGCTCGTTTCAAGCCTTCCCAAACGTACGGCTGCTCAAGTACCTTCACCGCATCCATCAGTAATACGCCACCGTTGGCTCTGTGTAAGCTACCTGCGCGAATCAATGAGAAGTCAGTAAAGACAGTACCCTTGAACGTCGCCGTTTCTACATAGCCAAACAGAGAGTGATAATTTGGATTCTCTTCCACCACGATCGGCAGAGTCTCCTCCTTTTGGCTCACAATCACATTAACCTTGTAGCGACGCGGCATTTTCTTATCCAAAGAGGCCGTTGCAACTTCTGCTTGCTCCGTGCTCTCTTCTAAGAAGATGTCAGCGTTGTCGACAATGTCTTTACGCAGTGCCGTTAGGTACTTTTTGATGTCTGGATATTGGCTGTAATCCTTCTTCAATTGCTTGATGAAGTGCGTGATCACATCTCGCGCCGTATCATCATTCAGCTTTTGAATTTTCTCAGTGTACGTCTCTTCAAGTTCCGTCAGTTCACGAGAGATGGTTCGTAGACCGACTTCCAATCCATCAATGGTTTTATCGAATTGATCTTGCTCTTCCGGCGAAAGCAGATCAAAGCTCTCTTCGGTATGAAGATCATCGCCATTCATTGCCACAAACTGGTAATCACCCTGAGTGGTGATCGTCAGGTTAATGCCCTTGTCTTTCGCTTCTTGGCTAATGCTTTCTAACGCGGCTTGTTGCTTAGCTGCTAATTGGTTTTTAAGCCTGTCAGCACGGCTAAAGTACATCTCGTTATCAAACGCTAGAGGCATACCTTTCAGCAGTTTACGCATCAATTTTTCAATATCTTGCTTTAAGCTGCTGCCAACGCCACGCGGCAATTTCAGTACCTTAGGTGTACGAATATCTTCAAAGTTCGCGATATAACACCAATCAAAAAGCTCCTGCACTTCTTGAGGGTGACGGTTCAGATAGCGCAAGATCATGGTGCGTTTACCCAGACCATTTCGCCCTATCGCATAAATGTTGTAACCCTTTTCCTTGATTGACATCGCGAACTCAACGGCTTTTTGTGCCCGTTCCTGCCCGACGATTTCGTCAATTGGAGCCAGTTCTTTGGTCGACTTACATGGTAGCTTGTCTAAATCCGCTACCTGATACAGCTGTTCTGTATTGAGTCTTTGCATCGCCATCGCCGCCTCCTTAGTCCTTCATTACTTGGGTGTAGATAAAATCAGTGTAGATGTAATTTCCTATAAATTTAGTGACTTACGCAACATCGCTGTTCAACTGAGCAAATAACGCACAATTTGAGCCATTTTTAAGAATAACCGGCCATTTTATTTGCCAACTTAACATGTGAATGATTTTAATTTGCATTTGATAATAAGTATCATTAACATTTTTAGATATTATAAATTGAGGATGTGGATATGGAAATTGAACGATGCTGGATGCACTACCTAAAAGCTGAACAGTTAATGGAACAAGGTCACTGGCCAGAAGCACAGCGCCTGTATGGTGATGTTCTAACGTCTCTTCCTCACCACATCCAAGATGCTGCATACCAAAGCGACATCAAGCCCTGCCAATTTGCCTGTCTACTTGCAGGGCTTAGAGACGCAAGTGTCGCTCAATCAGAGATTTTCAACCGTTTAGGCCATCATCAGCAAGCCTTCGACACCTTGAATCAGTCTTACGCACTGATGCAATTTATCTCTCTCGAAAGCACAGAACTGATCCAACGCACCTATTCACTGCTGGAAAAACAGAGTGAAGATCTACTCAATCACTTGATCGCTTTTTGCAGTGCTCAACGCAGTTCGTATTGGATGCTCGAACTAGAACAAATTCAACGTGCTCATCACCATTTTGGGCAACTTAAAACCACGTCAGAAGTGAAATTTTCACCTAATGTCTTAAATTGATAAGGATATATCATGTCGGACCGGGCCATTCTTAAAGTCAATAACCTCTCCGTTAGCTTCACAACCAATGATGGAATCATTGATGCGGTAAAAAAGGTTAACTTTACCCTTAATTCTAGCGAAACCTTGGCCATTGTTGGTGAATCAGGTTCAGGTAAATCAGTCTCTTCTAACGCACTCATGCGTTTGCTCCCTGATAACGCCATCATTGATGCTCAATCTGAAATAGAATTTGAGGGGCAATCAATACTTGGCAAGACTGAACGAGAAATGCAGTCGATTCGTGGCGACAGAATCGGCATGATCTTTCAGGAACCGATGACCTCTCTCAACCCATACCTGCGCGTGGGCACACAAGTGGCTGAAGCCATTATGTGCCACCGCAATGTATCGAAATCAAAAGCAAAACAGCGTGTGCTAGAGCTCTTCAATCTTGTGCATTTACCAATGCCAGAACAGGCTTACAACAAGTATCCGCATGAGTTTTCAGGCGGTCAGTTGCAGCGCATCATGATTGCGATGGCTTTAATCAACGAGCCCGATATTTTGATTGCCGACGAACCCACCACCGCATTGGATGTGACCGTACAAGCGGAAGTGCTTTCTCTTATCAAAGAAATCCAAAACAAAATGGGCATGGCAATTTTGTTCATCACCCATGACCTTGGCGTAGTAAAACATTTTGCCGACCGTGTTCTGGTGATGTGCAAAGGTGAGCTAGTTGAAGAAGGGATGACTCAAGCCTTATTCGAGAATCCAAGACACGATTACACACGCATGCTGATTAACTCGATTCCTAAAGGCGCTAAGGTTCCTGTTGAGGCGTCAGCCCCAGAGCTATTGTCTGCTGACGATATCCGAGTTCAGTTCTTGGTTAAATCACATTTCATCAAGAGTAAAAGTCAGTACTTCGAAGCCGTAAAAGGCATTTCGTTGAATCTTAAACAGGGCGAAACCTTGGGTATTGTTGGTGAATCCGGATCAGGAAAATCAACACTGGGACGAGCGTTAATCGGCTTGCTGCCGAGTACCGGACGTATTGTTTACAAAGGCCAAGACGTTAGCTTATTAAATGATAAAGAGCGTCACAAGCTCAAGAAAGATGTCCAAATGGTGTTCCAAGATCCTTATGGTTCTTTATCACCACGCATGACAGTTGGGGAAATCATCACCGAAGGCTTAACGGTGCATCAACCTCATCTATCCAAGCAAGAACGTTTAGAAAGAGCGCGCAAAGCATTGATTGAAGTTCGCTTAGAGCCGAATTCAATAAACCGTTATCCACATGAGTTCTCTGGCGGGCAAAGACAACGTATCGCGATTGCTCGCGCACTGATTCTAGAGCCCTCTTTCATTTTGCTGGATGAACCGACTTCAGCACTCGATCGCTCAGTACAACTGACCGTGATTGACCTGCTGAAAGACATTCAAGCCAAGCACAATATCGGCTTCCTGTTCATCAGCCACGATCTCTCGGTAGTGAAAGCACTGTCGGATCGCGTACTGGTGATGCAGAAGGGCGAAGTAATGGAAGAAGGGTCTGCAGAAGAGATTTTCAATGCGCCGAAAAACAACTACACCAAGAAATTAATCGCTGCGTCATTCGACTTAGAAAATAAATCGAAAAAAAATGCCGCATAGAGGGAACTAATCAACATTAACAGCGTCTTATAAGTACATTCTGAATAATATCGCTACTCAAAATAATTGGAATTGCAGCTAGGCAACAAATAAGTTCAGCCCTATGAGCATAGGGGCTCTATGTGATTTGGGTGAACTTAGGCAGTTAACAACGCTGCGGCTTCAAGTATGAAGAGTAGAATGGGTTTCACTCTAGAACGGATATTGCAAAACTGGTTTGGCCGCCAAAAGAGAAATGTCGCATGGATGCGACATTTTTCGTTTCTGAAGGGAAATAATGTGTCTTTGACTGTAACTCCCTATGATTCAATCATTTCACAACTAACGATACAGAGACTTGGTCGACTCTCTGACGATTAAATCTATCGGTGGTAGTCGTGCTTCATGCCTCTCACCTGAAAGTAAGTTCAAAATCGACTGAGCACACACCTCTCCAATCTCTTCAATTGGCTGCCTTAATGTTGTTAACGCAGGTGTGAAATACTTAGACGTTGGCAAGTCATCAAACCCAATCACTGACACATCTTCTGGCACTTTGTAGCCGTGATCATGGAGCGCCTTAATCGCGCCGTAAGCCGTTTGATCATTGGCAGCAAACAGGGCTGAGAAGTGAATCTTAGATTCAATTAATTCCACGGTTTTCTCATAGCCAGTTTCACTACTGAAATCCCCTTGCTTGACGAGCTTTGGCATCACCTTAATGCCCGCCTCTTGCAGCGCTTTCTTATAGCCTTCAAAACGATTACCCGCATCTGGTTGACTCGAAAGCCCTTTGATATGGGCGATGTTCACATGCCCTTGTTGTAATAAGTGAAGCGTCGCCATGTAACCGCCTAGCACATTATCGATATTGATTGAACGAACGTTGTCTTCAGCGAAATCATAACCGACCGCGACAATCGGGATGTCTTGCGCGTACTTGGCAATATCCTCTTTGGTGATGCTGCCTGTTACGATGATCATTCCATCGACATTGCTCTTAGCCAGATACTCTAAGGCGTGTATCTCGAGCTTTTTTTGCCAATGCCCGGTTGCTATCACTAACGAATAGCCTTGAGCTATCAGGGTTTTCTCCATGTCGTTGAGGATACGACTGGTATAAGGGCTGTCAGGGTGTTGCACCAACACACCAATGGTGAGTGAACGTCGGTTGGTGTTTTCTTGCATTTGGAAGTTAGGTTTGTAGCCCGTGTCTTTAATGGCTTGCTCAATATTTTGGCTTTTATCGTCAGACACATAAGTGGTTCGATTAAGGAAGCGAGACACGGTGCTGGGAGAAACACCAGCCAGTCTTGCTACATCGTATACTGTTGTTTTTTTTGTTTTAGTGCGCATCTCGAATCCCTAATCAAATGATATTCGGGGAGCTTTAAGCTCCCCATCAGTTTCAACCTGCATACCACTGCTTTAGCTGAAAATCGTGTCATTAAGTTAATACAAGTAGGCGAAGATCATCCCCGGTCTAAAGTAACGACCAGCCGTATATTTCAAGCCAGTACTCAGTAACCATTTGTGTAAGCCTGCCAGCTTTTCTAACGGAATTTCACCGCTCACCATTTTAACAAAATTATCAGTATCTTTCGTCAATGTTGGATTGATCCGACCGTCAGACAGCACACAGTTTTGACATTTAAGTACACTTAGCCAGTTTTTCGCATCATTTTGCGTCAATTTAAAGGCTTCTATAAGATATTTCTCATTGACAGACACAGAGCAATTGAACCCTTCTGGCGCTGCAAATGGAATTTTTGAATAGTCATAGAGTGCGGTATACACGGTATCCATCAATGTTTCTGCTTGCTGGTTTTTACCTGCCAGACTCAACGCCGTTGCGACACTAAACTGCACACCAATCCACACATCTTGTGCCTGAAAAGCCTCATGTGGTGAACCATCTGCCAATGTCATATTCGCCACACCCAGCTTAGGGCTGTTGATCTCAAAGTTATGTTTATAAACATAGTCCAATGCGCGTTGAATACGCTCTTGCGGGAAAATGCCCTCCAAACCAATCAGCTTGAGATAGCTGTCTGCGAGCAGTGCATCACCAAAGCTGTTGTCTGAATCTGGTACTAGTTCTAGATATTCTTGAGTAAAGGCTTGAGGCGCGGTCTCACTCAGTAAGCGTTTCTTAGAGACTCTTTGAGATACCTTGCTGATGTTGATGGAGGTATCGGTCTCATTGAGATAGGCATTGAGCGTGTTCTTATCGGCAATCGCATCGCCCGTCAAAGTCAGGCCTAAGGTTTCCAGGTTTTGGTAGCCTTCGCCCGTTAGATGCTTGGCTTGAACTGGCGTCACGAAGAAATGGTAGTAGCCTTCTTTCTCATCCCACAAGCTTTGCTCAACTGTTGCTAATGCCTTTTTCGAACGTGTTAGGTAATCCGAACCCAGATCGTTTTCGCCCATCAATTGTGCAAGTTCACTCGCGGCTTGAAGGCCAGCAACCCAAAGGCTCGCGCAGTAAATTGAAATACCATGAGAAGCCAGGTTATCAAAGGTATCGTCTGTGCCTCGGGTTAGCGGTAAATCATCGCCCTCAGCGACCAAGTTCGATAAGAAATCGATGCTCTCAGTCACAGCCTGCCAGCACTCTTTAACTACAGAAATATCTTGCGTGTTTTGATAGTGACGGTACACCATCAGAATGTATTTCGGTGCTAAGTCCTTCCACTCTTTCACGTTGTGCCAGCTGTACGCGTCAGGCTGGATGTCGAACGGGCTACCCAAGTCATGAATAACCGCACCTCGAATAGCACGCACGCCTTGGTACTTCTCATCGATCAATTCAGCATTCGGTGTTGCTTCATATTCCCAGTATCGGCGCTGAGTAAAGTCTTCGGCCAAAATGGCTTTCGAAAACTCTTTCATCACGCAGCCATCAAGCTCCGGCAACAAATAAAGAAGCGAAAATGAGCCGTAGAAATACACATCCAGAGAGTTAAAGAACGGGTAATCAACACACTCCTTCACCAGGAACTTGTCTTCTTTATCCCATACCGTTGATTCGGCTAGGAATGATAGTGAATTCATCGCCATCGTCGCATATCGAAGTGCCGATTCAGGCTGTGAAATTTTGCGTTGAGCTTGCTGTAGGAAGGCCGTTTGTTGTTCGACAATTCGTTGCTCAATCGCTTCTAGCTCTGGCAATACCTCTTCTAACATCGGCAGAGCAGGTTTCGCTTGCGGATAGAATTGCGTGTAGGCCTTCTCTGAACGCCAACCATTAAGCATGACTTTGCTGTGTGCCATCACCTGTGTAAAACGCAGATCAACAGACTCCCCCGGCTCCAACTCAACCTGAACCACAATCAATGCACTCAGAGCTTCACGCCCAGTGTAGATACCTGTTTGGAATTCAGCGTTTGTGCGGCCTGTTCTCAGTGCGAACTCTGTTTGCTCCGCTGCCTTAGAGGTATAAAGTGTTGGCTTCACAGACACCGATATCTTGCCAGATTCGGTCAGGTGGTTATTCGCTTGAACACCAAACACCACTTCACCTTCAATATCACTTTGATACGGGGACTGACTAGTGAGCTGGACACCCATAAAACCGTGGTTTTCACCGTTTACGCTAACCGCTTGATGCTGCTGGGCGATTGGATTTTGAGACAAGGTACACGCCGAATCTTGAATGCCATCGCGACCTTTGCGATAAGTTGAGCCAATCAAGTTTTGTAGCGGCTGAGCAAGCGTAATCACGCGTGTTTGCGCAGAATGATTGGTTAATTCGAAGTGATTCCAGTGCATCGGTAAAGAGCACAGGCGTTTGTCGTTTTTAACGATTGGAGAAACCACTTTACGTTTTATTTTAATGTCATCAAAACTGTTATATTTATATTCAGCTAATGGATACAAAGCTTGATATTCGATATCCTTACCGTTGACACTATCTATATCACTGCCATTGAGACTATCCATATCATTATTATCACCAGCAGTAAGTGATAATAATTTAACTGTATCATTTATTAATAAACCATTAAAGAAATCTAAGGCTACATATAATTGACAAATAATTGAAGATGAATCTGAGTCAATCAATAATAGAGTCTTATTTGAAAACTCAATGTTCCATTTTGTAAAGTTAGCTTTATTCTCTTGGTAGAAGCCACCATTTTTTAATGCCGAACGAATGTGGTTAATCGCATTCGACATGTCTGTATTGTCAATCTTCTTACCATCGAACAAAGCAGGATAGAAGTTCAGGTGAACACCTAGCTCTTGTTCATTAAGAACTTGCAGCGTGTCGATGGTTGGCACATTCATCACTGACGCATAAAAATCATTAAAATTAACAACTTGCTCTGAACAATCGACAAATATTCCCGGAATAAAGCTGAAGTTCGGCGTGTTGCCGTTTGGTGTGAGTGTAAATGTGTTACCAATTCCGCCGACTGCCATACCGGTATTTTCTGGCGTGGTCGAAATTGGCGTGTACCAAGGTTGAATAAATTCAACTGCATCACCTTTTTTACACAAGTGCTCTGAATTTCCTGAGTAGCTCGTATATGGAATTTTATTATTCATTTTAAAACCGCCATTGAATATTTTTTTCTTCTTGTTAATATCTTTTAAAAATGGAGACATCAACATGTTTAAAATTATAAATGAAAAATTTGGAAATATTGACTCTGTCACATTAATAAACCACCAACATGGTATAGAACTTCAAATAATCAATGGATTTGGTGCTGTTATTAATAAATATATCGTAAATAACAGTCCATTCTCTTTTATTTGTGGTTATCAGAATTATGATGAACTGATCAACCAACATCCGTTCTTTTCCCGCAGTGCTAAATTATTCCCTTTTCCAAACCGTTTAAACTTAGGTCGTTACAGTTTCGATAACCAAAACCATCAACTCCCAGCTAACTTTCCTTGGTCTGATCACGCCGTACACGGCCTGCTCTACAACCAACCTTTTTCAATTACAAACAGCGTAGCCACTGAAGAATCCGCCAGTGTGACGTTGCAATATCATACGTCGTCTTTGCATCCTGCTTTCCCGTTTGCGTTCAACCTTGAAGTCACCTTCACTATCGATACCACGGGTAAGCTCACTTCCTCAACGACCGTCTCTAATCTGGGTGATTCAGCCTTCCCATTCGGTGATGCTTGGCACCCTTATTTTTCACTCGGTACTGAGCTAGCACAATGTGGACTCGCTATGTCGCCTTGCTCTGAGGTCATACACGAAAACGACCTACCCAATGGTGAAAAGCACGCTTTTGACCGTTTGTCTTTGGACGACTCGCTCACCAATCAAAGCTTAAATCACTGCTTTGAATTTGATTCCAAGACAACCAACCAACTTGCGTTTACGCGCTCAGATTCGTCTGCCGCTATTCGCTACCAACAAGATGAAAGCTACCCATTCGTTCAGCTGTACACGCCAACTAGCGAGCAAAGTATTGCAATAGAACCAATGACTTGCCCCGCTGATGCCTTCAATAACCAGATTGGCTTATTGACACTTAGCCCGAACCAATCTCAAACCTTTACTTGGCAATGCCAAGCCACCTATCAGCCAACATAAAGAAAGCAAACTAAAGCAACTGCTGTATGCGAAATCAGCCCCCAGAGAACGCATTGCTAACGAAACAACTGCAACGAAAGAAGCAAACTAAAGAAGCAATAAAGGGCGCATAAAGCGCCCTTCTCTTTGTTAACCTAAAATCACCTCGATGGTGTGCTCACCAGAGGTAAATACTGGCGCTTTATTACCTGAAATCAGGTCACCATTTACCTTCATCTCCACCACACCCTTACACACGTTATTCGGGTTAGTGACATGAATATGGTATGTTGCACCACGGAATTGACGACGGACTTTGAATTCAGGCCACTCAGCAGGAATACATGGGTCCACCAGCAAACCATCCACTTCAGGGCGAACACCCAGAATCCACTGCGTACCCGCCACGTAAGTCCAAGATGAAGTACCAGAAAGCCATGCATTTCGGCCTAAACCAAATTGCTTATGTTCGTCACCCAAAATGTTTTGTGGGTAGCAGTAAGGCTCAGATTCAAAGGTATCAATGTCATCGTTCTTAGAAGCCGGGTTGATTTGACGGTAGTACTCGTAAGCACGTTCGCCATTGCCCATTTTCGCTTCTGCGATCATCACCCAAGGGTTGGAATGCAGGAATATACCGCCGTTCTCTTTCGCACCTGGTGGGTACGTCGATACGCCACCTAGCTGAGGATCAAAGCCGTTGTAACCCGGTGTTGAAAGCTTGATGCCATTGGTCGTGTTCAGTTTGTTGTAAACCGAATCCAGCGCCTGAGTAGCACGCTCTTGAGTCGCAAAACCAGAGATTACAGGCCAGCTTTGACCGTTGGTGTAGATCTGACCTTGCTCGTTTTTATGAGAACCGATTGGCAAACCTTGCTCATCAAAGTAACGAACAAACCATTCGCCATCCCAGCCGCATTCATTGACGGTGCTCTGCATCTGTTGGTACTGATCGTTAAACTTAGCCGTCAGTTGCACTTCGCCACGCAGCTCACACAAGTCCAACATGTCGAGCAGTGCTTTGCCGTACATGTTAGCCACCATCATCGATTCTGCACCCGTTGGCAGGTTCACCGTGTCATTCCAGTCAGCGAAACCTAACAGCGGTAGGCCGTGCTCACCAGTATTGGTATAAGTAAATTCAATCGCGCGGCACAGGTGGTTCCAAACCGTTCCCGTTTCAACTGGGTTGCCCGCTTTGTCTTTTTGATAGAACGAGATCTCTTTATTCAAGAAGTCTGCATTGCCCGTTTCTTTCACATATTGCGTCACCGCGTAGATGATCCACAGGTGATCATCACCGTAGTAATCAGGGCGATCTTCCTCTTCACGAGAGTCACCCGCGTTCGCTTCCATGGTTGATGGGAAGAACTGGTGCATCGCAGAACCGTTGGTGTTTTGCACAGATAACAGACGCTCAATGAACTCACGCGCTTCTTCTGGCATGTGAGTAATTACGCCTAACGTATCTTGCGAAGAATCACGGAAACCAATGCCACGTGCGCCATAGCCAAGCTGGTACAGAGACAGGTAACGAGACCAGTTTTTGGTTGTGTGACACTGACGTGGGTTATGTACGTTCAACATCGAGTTCATCGCAGGATCTGGCGTTTCAACCTGAACCGCTTGCAGGTAACCATCCCAATGTTCAGCCAGTTCAGCGAAAGCTGAATCAACCACTTGATGGTCACGGTATTTAGCCAGCAGAGGCAATGCTGCTTCTAGGCTCTGTTCTTGTGCGATTTGTACAACTGTACGTTCTGTCTGCTCTGGAGATAACCAACCTAGACGCAGGTTCAGTGCGCCAATGTTGTCGCCACGCAAACACTCGGTGTTGCCTAATTCATCATTGTTTAGTCCTTGTGGCGCTGCCCATGTACCGTAGCCCAAATTACCTAGGAACGATTGGCGATCACCATCAAAAGACGTTGCAGGGCGATCCGCTGTCATCAGGTTCACCGCGTAGTCACGCTTCATGAAGGCATACTGCTCAAGCACGGTATGACCCGACTCTTGCTGGTGTGCTTTTAGCGTCATGGTTTGTGGAACCCAGTCCGCATTGAGTAGCTGTTTAAGTGCATCGAAGTGTGTGAATTCATACACAGGTACCACATCAACGTGCAGTGCTTTACCTGAAATGTTGGTGACTTTGATGTCTTGTAGCAGTACTTGGTCAGCTTTTGGTACGAAGAAAGTCGCTTCACAACGCACACCAAATGCTTCTGCAATGATGGTTGTGTATGATAAACCGGTGTGGTTTTCAAACTTATCTAGCGGCTTCAAGGTTGGCGTGTAGAAAGGTGAGAACACCTCTACGTTGCCAGGTTCGTCACGCACCTTGAGGTATAGGGTCGAGCCTTTGAAATCTGAGTTTGGCAATTGAGCAATGTACTTAGTGATGCGGTTGAGTGCAGGATCGCCCTTACACAACAACACGCCGCCGTTGCTATCGACAATGCCACCGAAATCTAATGTGCCAACATAGTTACACCATTTGATCGGTGTGCACGGTGTGGTTGCTACGTATTCTTTGTTTTTATCGTCAAAATATCCGAATTTCATCATCACTATCCCTAGCCCCTCCCAAATCAGGAGGAGCCAAAACAATTTGTCGTAAGTTGGTTGGTGTCAGCTCAATGACTGATTTAAATTGACTGACTAGCTCGCTAGCGAGTTCTCACTCAGAGCATCGAACAAGTGGAAAGCATCCAAATCCAAGTAAAGCGTCAGATCTTTTACATCCACTTCAGCGGCTTGGGTTTCAACCATCAACGGCTGACCGCCAATTTCTGTTTTCAGAAGAATGCTTGCGCCCAGTAATTCCTTGTCTTTGATTTTCACAGGGAATGGCAGCACGCGGTCGTGGTCAACTTGCTCGGCACGTAGATGAATGTCTGTTGGACGAACACCAAAATGCAGCGCTAGGTTCTTAGACGCCAGAGACTTAAAGCGCTCAGGCAGTGGGATATGAACATCGCCGATTTCAACGAAGTACTCGCCTTCTTTTTCAATCAGTTTTGCTTCCAACATGTTCATTGACGGGTTACCAATGAATTGCGCGACAAACTTGTTTGCCGGACGCTGGAACACCTCGGTTGGTGTACCAACTTGAGCAACATATCCGTCTTTCAGGATCACGATGCGATCCGCCAATGTCATCGCTTCGATCTGATCGTGGGTTACGTAGATCGTGGTGGTTTTTAGTTCACGGTGTAGATGTTTGATCTCTTCACGCATCACGCCACGAAGTTTTGCATCTAGGTTAGACAGCGGCTCATCAAACAAGAAAACCTTAGGCGTACGAACCATCGCACGGCCCATTGCCACACGCTGACGTTGACCACCAGAAAGCTCTTTCGGCTTACGGTTGAGTAGTGGGTCAAGCTCTAGCATTTTCGCCGCTTTTAACACTTCTACGTCGATTTCTGCTTTCGGCATGCCCTTCAGTTTTAGCGCAAACGCGATGTTCTCGTACACCGTCATGTGCGGGTACAGAGCGTAGCTTTGGAATACCATCGCTAAGTCACGGTCTTTAGCGTCGACTTTATTCATCAACTTGCCACCAACCACGATGTCACCAGAACTGATACTTTCAAGGCCAGCAAGCATGCGTAGCGTTGTCGATTTACCACAGCCAGATGGGCCAAGGAAAACCACGAACTCACCGTCTTCAACCGTAAAATCAAACTCTTTGACGACTTCAACATCACCGAATGATTTTTTGATGTTCTTAAATTCTACTTTAGCCATTATCTGTTCTCCTCAGCGCGCTCTAGCAGCATATTTCGGTACGCAATTGCGCTCTGTTTCAATGTTCTTTCTTGGGTGGTGTAGTCAACATGGACAATGCCAAAACGCTGGCAGTAGCCGAATGCCCACTCAAAGTTATCCATCAGACTCCAAGCGAAGTAACCGTCGACTTTCACACCCGCTTCAACCGCGTTGTGAACCGCTTCGATGTGACCTTGGAAATAACGAACGCGTTGGTCGTCCATCACTTGTCCGTTTACACGTTCATCGTTGCCCGCTGCGCCATTTTCTGTGATGTAGATAGGTGGCATATTTTCGTAGCGAGCATCCAGTCTTAGCAATAAGTCGGTTAAACCTTGTGGGTTAATTTCCCAGCCAATGTAAGTGTGTTCAGCATCTTTTTGCTTCACCGATTCAATATCGCCGTTCTCATTGAAGCGAGCGACATTGCGTGTGTAGTAGTTGATACCGATGTAATCGACCGGTGCGCTGATGATGTCTAAATCACCTTCAAGGATCATAGGCATGTTCATCGCTTGGCGTTCAACCACCAATTGTGGGTACTCGCCTTTTAATACTGGGTCGATGAACCAGTGGTAGTTCTCGGCTTCGCAGTAGTCTGCTGCCGCTTGGTCTTGTGGCGTCAGCGGGTAAGCTGGCGTCGCGTTGAATACCACACCATGCTTAGCGTGAGGTGCATTCTTACGAAGGATCGGCATTGCCAAACCGTGTGCCAGCATTAGGTGGTGAGACGCTAGGTAGCCCTCTTTTTCGCCCTTGATACCTGGCGCATGTTCGCCCCAGCGGTAACCTAGGAATGCAGACACAAACGGTTCATTCAGCGTTGTGTACACATCGATGTTGTCACCAAAGTATTTACTCACCACTTCTGCGTATTCTGCGAATTTGTAAGACGTTTCTCGGTTTAGCCACCCGCCCTTGTCTTCAAGGTATTGCGGAAGATCCCAGTGATACAGCGTCACATACACTTTCATACCGCGAGCATGACACTCGTCGATGATCTGACCGTAAAACTCTAGACCTTGCTGGTTGACGACACCGTCTTGTGGCAGGATGCGCGGCCATGCAATAGAGAGACGGTAAGCATCAACGCCTAAGCCTTGAATCATCTCGATATCTTGTTTCCATAAGTGGTAGTGGTCACACGCCACATCACCATTGTCGCCGTTATCGACCTTGCCCGGCGTCTTGCAGAAAGTGTCCCAGATAGACGGTGTACGACCGCCCTCTTCAACGCCGCCTTCAATTTGGTATGAAGATGTCGCGACACCGAATACAAATTCCTTACTGCGTAACTTTGAATCACTTGGAAGTTGATATTTATTCATTGTTATAACCCTTAAACCTAACCTTTGACTGCGCCGGACGTTAAACCACTAATCATCTGTTTCGATGCGAACAGGTAAGTAATCACGAGCGGTAAAATAGAAATTGTGGTACCTAGCATTACCGCGCCCCATGGCGTATTCGGAATACCTTGAACACTTCGAAGTGCTTGCGTAATAACATAGTTATCTGGGTTATTTAGCACCACGAGAGGCTGCATAAACATGTTCCAGAAGAAAACGAACTGAACGATAGCCAATGTTGCGAGTGCAGGCTTCATCAGTGGCAATACCACACTCCAGTACGTTCTGAACTCACCAGCACCATCCAATTTCGCCGCTTCAAGTAGCTCTTTGGGAATCGATGCAATCACGTGCTGACGCATCAAGAAGATACCAAATGGTGTGGTGGTGAACGGTAGCCATACCGCCATGTGGTTATCCAGCAAGCCTAAGAATTTCACGATCATGAAGTAAGGGATCAAGCTAAGCACAGGCGGAATCGCCATTGAGCCAACCAGCATGCCGAACAACACGTTCTTACCGCGGAACTTAAACACAGCAAACGCGTAGCCACCCATGCTACAAAACAGCAGCGAGATGGTGGTGCCTAAGAAAGCCACGTAAATCGAGTTAAACATCGCTTTCCAAAACGGCATGATTTCAAGCAATTTGGCGTAGTTAATCGCCAGGCTATCGCCTATCGCAAAGCTAATGCCCGTACCGAAAATTTCAGAACGGTCACGCGTTGATAGCAGTGCCGACCACACAAATGGGAAGACTGTAATCAGCGCTGAAACAACCAGTAATATGCCTAACATGACCATCAAGATCTTAGTCAGAATGTACATGCTGCGTTCGCTTGGCATCAGTCCACTTAGTGGTGAGGTATTTGTCTTAATTGATGTCGACATCTTAATGTTCCCCTAAGCCTTTCTTACCAAAGAGTAAAAATTGAACCAATGTACAAGTCGCGATGAGTGCAAACAGTAACCACGAGATAGCAGATGCTGTGCCCATTTCTAGCCATTCCCAACCCACTTTGTAGAGGTACATCGAGATAGTTAAACCAGATTGGCCAGTACCACCTGTACCACGTGTTAGTACGAACGGTTCTTCAAACATTTGCAGGTTACCGATGATGGTCATCGTGATAGCAAAGAAGATGAATGGACGAATCATTGGTAGTGAAATGTTCCAGAAGCGGCGGAAGGCATTGGCACCATCCATACGTGCAGCTTCTAAGATGTCTTTAGGAATCGTCATTAAACCTGTGGTGTAAAGGACGATGTTAAAACCGGTGTATTTCCAGAAAACCATGATTGCGATAGACGGCTTCACCATAGTGGCATCGTCTAACCAACGGATGGGTTGGAAATCGTTAACCCAAGCGAATGCCCAACCAAACAGCGTGCTATCGGCTAGTGCCATTAGCGTTTGGTTAATAATTCCTGAGTTAGGAGAGTACATATTGAAGAAAATCAGTGACGCTGCGACCGTTGATGTAATGAACGGTAGAAAATACGCCGATGTTAGCCAGTGACGCATACGGTCACCCATTGAAACCAACATGTAAGCCACTGGAATAGCGACTAAGTGCTGAGCCACGCCTGAAGTGATCGCTAGCCAAAGCGTGTTCTTCAATGAACGCCATAGCCATGGGTCCGTTAAAGCAATGTGATAGTTCTCAAAACCAACGAACTCCATCGCATCCATGCCTCTTACCGGGTTCCACTCGTGGAACGACAGGTAAACAGAGAACAACAGCGGGAAGATCCCAAATACAGAAAAAATGATCAGAAACGGCAGAAGAAATCCATACGGTGTAAGCGCTTTCAAATTTAGACGAGAAAAAAGGCTTTTGTCCGCAGGTTCTATCGTTGTGCTCGCTGTATGATTCATAGTAACGACCTCTTAAAAAGGAAGCGCGTTATCCACGCTCCCTCACTTACTTAAAGTAAAAACAAATTAAAGATTACGCGTGCGACGCTTGATTAGACGCTCTGCCTCTTTAAGCGCAGTCTTGATGTCTTTACCTTCATCAAGTACTTCCATCAATGCGTTCTCTAAGATAATAGAACGTGCAACGTGGTCGCCTTGTGCTGGAGAGACGGGTTTGATGTTTTGCGCCACTTCAGCAAAAAGAAGACGGGCTTTTTGTCCACCTAGGAACTCCATCTCTTCTTGGAAAAGCTCATCGTCATACGTTGTGATGTTCGCAGGGAAAGCGGCAATCGTTTCGAAGTGCTTAAGCTGTACTTCACGGTCAGTCGTCATGTATTCAATAAGCGCCCAAGCTTCATCTGGATTGTCTGATTGAGTTGGAATTGAAAGGAATGAACCACCCCAGCTGCCGTAGATACCATCAGGTAGGTTTTCTACTGCCCACTTACCTTTAGTTTCAGGAGCAATCCAGTTGTTTAGGTGACCAAGAAGCCAAGCGCCAGAAAGTTGAGTTGCAAATGTGCCGTTGCGGAAGCCTTCGTACCATTCGTTAGACCAAGCCAGAATGCGGCCGTCTAAGCCTTTGTCGCGAATTTCTTTTGCTACTTCAAAAGCGTGAACAAAACGCTCTGATGTAACCACTGGGTTGCCATCTTTATCGAAGTACAGACCTTCACCTTCAGGAACGGTCGTGAAGATAATCGCTTGTGCCACGTCGGCTGCCGAAGCGATAAGTTGTACGTTTTGCTCTTTCAGTTTTTCACCAGCAGCAATGTATGAATCCCAATCTTTGATTGCTTCTTCTACATCAATGCCCGCTTTTTCGAACACGTCGGTACGGTAGTACATAACACCTGGACCTAGGTCGACAGGGATACCATACATATCGCCGTCAGCGCCTTTGCCTTGTGCCCATGCGTAAGGTGCGAATCGTTCTTCGTATTTATCTGCACCGTAGTTTTCAGACAGGTTAACTAGGCCGCCAGAGCCAACAAATGGACCAATTTTCTCAACGTCGACAACAATCACATCACCGGCACCAGAACCCGTTGCAAGGTTCGTTGTGAGTTTCGTGTGGTGGTCACCGTGGTTGTTCATAAGGTAATCAACTTTGATACCCGTTTCCTTTTCGAAATCAGGCAGTAATACCTTCAGGCTGCTATCGAAATCAGGGAAACCGTCGAAACGAATTTCTTTGTCTGCTGCATTTGCAGCTGTTGTACCTAATCCTAAAGCAACCGCGCATGAAAGCGCTAAGGTCTTAAATTTCATGTTCTATCCTTAATATTTTTATAGGGTAACTGGTAAATCCGATACCGAGTTTCTAGTGACCAACGTCGGCAGCAATTTAAAGTTCACGTCATGTTTTATTTTTTTTAGCTTCTGTAGAGTGAGCTGTACTGCTTCAACGCTCATCTCTTCAATAGGGAAATTAATGGTGGTCAAACTAGGGGTCAGATAGCGCGCGAAGATGGTGTTATCGAAGCCCACCAGTGATACATCTTTAGGAACAGACAGTCCCTCTTGATGCAACACCTCGAAGGCGCCAAATGCCATGTGGTCATTCGAAGCAAATACTGCTGTGAAATGACACTTACGATTAATCAGCTTCTTCATAGCACTGATGCCCGTCTCTTCAGTAAAGCCCGCTTCCGAGACTAATGCTTCATCGTATGGCACACCCGCTTCTTCCAAGGCCTTTCGATACCCCTGCAAACGCCCCCTAGCATCTGCTTTATCTAAAGGCCCGGTAATACACGCGATATCTGTATGTCCCTTTTGCAAAAGATATTGAGTAGCGAGTAGCCCCCCGACTTCGTTATCAATATCAATGCAACTCATCGCCATTTCTGGGATGAAGCGGTTAATTAAAACCACAGGGGTCCCCTGTTCTTCCAATTCAATTAAATAATCATCACTGAGCAGTTGAGTATGAAGAATCAAAGCATCAACACGACGCCCCAACAGAAACTCCACAGACTCACGTTGCCCTTGCTCAGTATTCGAACCCGCTGTAACCACAGCGTGGTAACCAAAGCGGCGTAGGTTTTCCTCTATGCAATGCAAAATGCCTGAATAGAAAGAGCCGCCAAGTTCTGGAACAACAACACCCACACTACCAGTACGACTTGAAGCCAAGGCTTGGGCGATAGAATTCGGGCGATAACCCAGCTCCTTGATCGCTTTTTCAACCTTTAATTTCTTGTCATGACTCACTCTACTGGTGCCGTTGATCACTCTAGACACTGTCGCTTGAGACACACCTGCATGTTCTGATACGTGTTTAATTGTCGCCACTCGAACCTCGATACTTCATTAGCTTGTAACCGCTTACAAAACGATTATTAAGAAATTACGTTTTAGTTGAAGTGAGTGTCATCACACTAAAGTTGGAGGTAAAAAGGCCAGTTGTGGAAATCATGAAAGCGCTTACAGATTCACTTCACGCCATGAAACTGTTTCATGAAATTATTGTTCATATTATCAAGATGGCGCTCGGTTACTTGTTCGTCAGATCAAACAAGCCCGCCTAAATCCATTTTTTGAAAACGTCATTTGATGATGAATCCGCAGCTGACGGCAATATACACGGGGAAAGTGACCTTGTTATTTCAATGGCCTTTCGAAATTGTATGAGAACATTTCACGGTAATTTTAGCTCAAAGCCTTTTCATCAGAAAAACCAGATACGAAAACGCCCAGCGGAAGGCTGGGCGTGAAATCATAGAAGAAATTAGCTGGCTCTAATCTTTGTGATTAGATGATTCCGCTAACTTAAACTCTTGAGTTAATGAGAATTGCTGTTGCGACATAGTTTCAAGCTGTTGACCGTGGGAAAAAAGCACTTGAGAACGTTGCGAGTTATCTTCAGCCAAGGTGTGTATCTGACTGATATTTTGAGTGACTTGAGAGGCAACGACTTGATGCTCTGTCGTCGCGGTCGCAATTTGATGGCTTCTTTGCTCTACTTCGTTCAGAAGATCAGACACCGTCGATATCGAGTGATTCACTTCGCCCGTTTGCTCAACACATTGAACCATACCCACCATGCACTGATTGATCTGTTCAACCGCCAGTTTAGAGCTAGTTTGCAACTGCTCGATCTTGTTGTGTATCTCTTGCGTAGAAGCATTGGTTTTGGCCGCTAACACGCGAACTTCATCAGCCACCACAGAGAAACCGCGCCCTTGTTCTCCTGCTCGCGCCGCTTCAATGGCGGCATTCAATGCCAACAAATTGGTTTGTTCAGAGATACCAGATATTACATCCAAAATAGAGCCAATACTGGCGCTTTCGCTTTCAATCTGACCAATGGTCGCTGTTGATTCTGCTAACTTACGCTCTAAACTGCCCATCAACTCGACGCTTTTGTCCATCGTCTGTTGGCCATGATTGGAACTCGACACCGCTTCGGTCACCAAGGTTAACGTTTGATTAGCGGCTTGAGTTATTTCGGTCACTGAGCACTCGATTTGCTCCATGGCCGTTGCCACCATCACGGTCTGATTGGTTTGGTCTTGCATCGCCTCGCTCAATGAACGGCTAGTGCTTTGGTTCTCTAAAGATGCTTCTTTTAGGCGCGTTGACGATTGGCGCATGTTCTCAATCATTTGAGTCAGGTGACTGATCACTAAGTTGACCTTGTCGCTCACTGAGCCGAACTCATTATTGGCTTGATACTGCACCATCGCGCTCAAGTCTTTATTGGCAACTTGGTCGAGTGCACTTTGTAGCAGCTTGCTTGGTTTACGGATACCTTTGGCAATATTCAACCCGATCAACAGAGCAATAAGCACGGAAGCAAGTGCAATAAAACCCTGCATCACAAGGGCTTGCTGTGAAGAGTCCATCGATTCGTGATACAGGCGTGTCGCGGTGTCTTCAGCGTACATTGAAAGCTCATCAAAGTGACTTAACTGTTGATCGATTAGCTGTTCAATTTCCTGCTTTTGAAGGGAGATAGACTCATCGAGTTTGACGGTTTCTTTATGGGTAGCGACTGAGCCACTGGCTGAAAACGCGTGTGAAGCGAGCAACGATAAAGACTGTTTACTGCGGCGCAGCAAAGATGAATCCAGATTATCTAAACCTGCGACCGCTTGTTCGAATCGCTCTTTGCGACTTTGTAGGCGACGCTCTACCCCACGAACCTCCGAAGATGTTTGCAGTGAAAACGCTTCGTTGGCTTCCGCGGCAATCAAACTCAATTGCACCAACAAAGCTTCGACTGCCTTTTGTGTCTGCTCTGAATCTGCACTCGCGAGTTGATTCACCAAAGTATTATTGAGCTGTCCAACCACAGATTGAAATTGCGCTTGTCCCATCGAACCGAGATCTTTGCTATCCAAATACTCAACATAAAGCTCTAATACCTGCTCTATCTTATCGATAGTCAACAAACCTGTTTGAGTGATGTTGTTAAGCATGGCTTCCATTTGTGAACCAGCTACGCCCTTACCTTCGAACCAGTTCAATTGCTGCTGATATAGCTCGATGTTGTTTAAGACGGTTTGTTTCAGTGGCTCAAGTTCATCAATATAGTTAGCGGATAAGTAGGGTGTGGTGCTGCGATTAATGTCCAGAAATCGGATGGTTAACGTTGAAGATTGAAGTATTAATGGCGTAGCTTGCTGGGTGATGTTTTCGATTCGAGTGGTGATGTCTTTATTGCTACTGATGCTTAACCATGCAGAACCCAGCATGATCACAGTCAGTACGAAGAAACCTAAATAAACTCGAGACACGATGGAAGAAAGTCTCATAGTAAATCCCTGATCTAGTGGCGAAAAAAAGGGCACAAAAATGTGCCCAAGAATGGAGTTAATTGAAACGTGCCCTAATCAATCTGCCTTTAGGGCTAAAATGGACAGTATTTACGTACTATTGAAAAGCATGGATATTCGAAAGCATGGCTCTTTGAAAATATGCCGAATTCAAAGAGCCGCTCTTTCTATATCGGTGATTACCACCAAGCTTCAAACATTGCGCCGAACGACAATGTGTCAACATTCGTTGTCTTCACTGTGTTGCCTTTGGTTTCTACATCACCCACGGTTGTGTAGAAACGAAGCATTGGACGGCTCCAAGGTAAGCCACCTAAAGATACGTTTTGAGACAAAGTGACTTTCCACGCGTTCTCTTCACCGTCATCATCGTAATCAACCATGCCGTAGCCAGCTTCTAACCATGTAGAGTGAACATCATCCCATTGGTACTGTGGACGAACGATACCCGCGTATTCAGTATTCTCACGATCTAAGTCTGAGCCAGAGTTGTCTTTGTAAGACACTAAGTAATCAATGATGAACTGTTCAGATGCAGCGTAGCTACCCTCAACACTTGCATAAAAAGTCTGGTAATCACCTTTAAGGTCATATACCGATGAATCGGCACCGTCACCGTACTTAACAACCAACTTGTTAGACTCACCCAAGCCTAATGTTGCACCTACTAGGTAGGCCGTTTCATCACTGACTTTTTGTCCTTGAGTCACGACAGGCTGCATTGAATCTGTCACTGGATCGTATACGTACTCAGTCGTCGTAGACGTATCCGCTTCGCTCGATGCAAAACCGTAGTTCGCGTAAAAATCCAGATTACCAATACCTGCGTCAATACTGTGTAGCTTCGCTGTCACGGCGTATCGGCCATTGTCATTTACGAGGCCGCCTTTCACTTGGCCAACAAAGCCCATATCTAGCTTAGCGCCGCCGAAATCTAGGTTGTTAAAGCCAGCGCCTTGACCATCGTGTGTCATCCAGAAGTAATCGTTCAAACCTTGTTGCGGACGTTGATGGAAGTCGCGACCAGCCCACATATAAAGTTCTGGTTGGCTTTCAAATACGTTAGTTACACCTGCGTACATTTTTTTCATACTCAGGCCGCCGTCGTCAGCCCAAGCGTCTGCTTCCCAGTGGTCAGCCATGAATACGATGTCCCAAATCGCACCATTGTCAGCTTGGAAAAGCTTAGCTAGCTGAACCTCACCACCATTAGCTTCGTTACCCAAACGACCGACAGAACGACCTGTTGTACCGATGTCTACGTAACGCTCATCACCGCTCTTGTAGTGAGCGCCGTAACGAGCATAACCAGAGAAGACGATGCCATCTGGCACCTTAGTTTCTGCTGTTAAAACTGCGGGTTGTTGATCATTAACATAATCAATATCCACAACCTTAGATTCTAACTCTTGAATGCGTTTTTCTAATGCTTCGATATCAGTATCAGCAGCAAAAGAAGAGAGTGAAGCAAGCGAGGCCGCCACTGCGACTGTTATTGGCAAAAGCTTAAATTTTTGCATTGTAATTCCCTATTATTTTTTTGAGTTTTCATCGAACAGGGAAATATTAAGCAATGAAAGCGTTGAAAAGTTGGTTGCTGTTCACACTGATAAATTAGGTCGAGAGCCATGAAACTTTTAGAAAAGTCATACCCAAAACTATTAATTTAATATCAGAAACTTAGGAAAGGAAACGCGTGAAATATCAGCTTGAAATCGCTTTCATTTCATCAATAATGGCGGGATCTATCACGGAAAAGTGTATGTAAAAATGAAGGAAATATGGTGCAGTTTTGATAAGTTTTCATATATATGAAAAGCCTCAAAATCTGAACTGACCCCCAATAGT
>NZ_JBFROH010000011.1:0-74054 GCF_041471425.1 Vibrio sp. 10N.261.52.C2
TCTAAGCGGAGAAGAGCCGCACAGCTATTGATAAACTTGTTGTTACATTTCTTTGCACATAAAAAAACACCGCCAATAAGGCGGTGTAAACAAATTTGACAGACAGGTCAAAATAAATACAGGAAGTACATGCCTCGTTTCAGTATAGAACTGCAACAAAACATTTGGTAGAACTCTACCCAACTCGAAAAGAACGAGTTTGCAAACACAACATCGCAGGAGCTAAGCCAATTGATTCTAGAGAGAATCAAGCCGTTCAGGCTAGCTGCTGCGGGATGAAATATAGAATTTCTCTGGCCGCTAGGCAATGGACAAATTATAATGTTTCAGATAAAAAAAACTAATGCTTATTTAGAGAGTAACTATGTCTCGTCGATTACCCCCATTAAACTCGCTAAGAGTGTTTGAAGCTGCTGCTCGACACTTGAGTTTTACGCGTGCCGCAGAAGAGTTGTTTGTTACTCAAGCGGCGGTCAGTCATCAGATCAAAGCGCTTGAAGAATTCTTATCTTTGAAGCTGTTTCGCCGAAGAAACCGCTCTTTGCTGCTGACTGAAGAAGGCCAAAGCTACTTCTTGGATATCAAAGATATTTTCACATCACTGGCAGAAGCGACGGACAAAGTGCTTGAGCGAAGTGAAAAGGGCGCATTGACCATCAGTTTACCGCCGAGTTTTGCCATTCAATGGTTGGTACCAAGGCTTGCCGACTTTAATCAGCAAGAACCTGACATTGATGTAAGAATCAAAGCCGTTGATATGGATGAAGGCTCGCTAACCGATGATGTAGACGTCGCTATCTATTATGGCCGAGGTAATTGGTCGGGGCTTAGAGCCGATAAGCTTTACCAAGAATACTTGATCCCTCTTTGCTCACCTTCCGTGCTGCTAGGAGTAAAACCATTAGAATCTCTCAGTGATTTAGCATGTCATACGCTATTGCATGATACTTCTCGAAAGGATTGGAAACAGTTCGCTAAGCAAAATGGCATCGATGGGGTAAACGTTAATCACGGCCCTATCTTCAGTCACTCAACCATGGTGCTGCAGGCAGCGGCTCACGGCCAGGGCATTGCTCTGGGTAACAACGTGTTGGCGCAGCCTGAAATCGAAGCGGGTCGTTTGATTGCGCCTTTTGATGAAGTGTTGGTGAGTAAGAACGCCTTCTATGTGGTTTGTCATGAGAAACAAGCCGACATGGGTCGTATTGCTACCTTCCGCGACTGGATGCTAGCGAAAGCGCAAAGTGAACAAGAGGACTTACTCGATGAATAACGTCATCATTGATGGTGAAGACAATCCCATCACCTTTATCTTTGCCCATGGTGCTGGCGCAGGCATGGAGCATGAGTTCATGCAGTCGGTAGCCAAAGGGTTAGCCTTTAAAGGGATACGAGTGATTCGTTTCAACTTCCCTTACATGATTAAACGTGCTGAAGATGGTAAGCGTCGTCCACCTGACAGAGCGCCTAAGCTACTTGAAGCCTATCAAGAGATTATTGAGCAGGTTGATGCCGATAAGCTTGTGATTGGTGGTAAGTCGATGGGAGGGCGTATGGCGAGCCATTTGTCTGAACTTGATAAGGTGGCCGCAATGGCGTGTTTAGGCTTTCCTTTCCACCCACCAGGTAAACCCGAGAAATACAAAGGTGAGCATCTGGCTGAGTTAGCAAAGCCATGCCTCATTTTACAAGGTGAGCGCGATACCTTTGGTAAGCGTGAAGAGTTTGCTGATTTTGATCTGTCTGATTCTATTCGTGTTGAATTTATTCCCGATGGCGACCACAGCTTTAAACCTCGTAAGAGTTCTGGTTACACCGAGCAGCAGAATATTGCGTTAACCGTTGAGAAGTTATCAGCGTTTATCAAAGAGGTACTCAATGAGAAGTAAGTATTTACTCACGTTTGCTGGCATCTCTGGTGCGGTTGCTGTGATGCTTGGCGCCTTTGCAGCTCACGGTTTGAAAGCTATCTTGTCTGAATATCTGCTAGGCGTGTTTGAGACGGGTGTTCAGTACCAATTTATCCATACTCTAGCGATATTGGCGTGTGGCGCTCTGCTGCAGATGAAACTTGGCGCTAAATCACAAAAATATTTTTTCATTGCGGCAATTTGCTTTATCATCGGCATCCTTTGTTTTAGTGGCAGCCTTTATGGCTTGGCACTGACAGGAATAAAATGGTTTGGCCCTATCACTCCGTTTGGTGGTCTACTATTTATCATTGGTTGGGGAGTCTTCTCCTTCGCTGCTTTGAATATAAAAGAGGTAACTCAGTGAAACACGTACTACTTTATTGTCGCTCTGGTTTTGAAAAAGAATGTGCTGGCGAAATTCAAGACAAGGCAACACAACTGGAAGTGTTTGGTTTTCCTCGCCTAAAGAACAATACAGGTTTTGTATTGTTTGAATGTTACCAAGCAGGTGAAGCGGACAAGTTGATCAAAGAGATCGATTTCCAATCACTGATCTTTGCTCGTCAAATGTTGGCAGTGGCTGTTGAAATTAAAGACCTGCCAACCGATGACCGTATTTCTCCAATTCTTGAGGCGCTTTCTGAGAAAGAAGGTTTCCCTCGTTGTGGTGATATCCGTATTGAAACGCCAGATACTAACGAAGCAAAAGAGCTTTTGAAGTTCTGCCGTAAATTTACCGTGCCGATGCGTCAAGCGATGCGTGGTAAAGGCCTGATGACAGCGAAAGATAACGCTAAGAAGCCTGTGCTTCATTTATGCTTCATCGCTCCGGGCCACTGTTTTGTTGGTTACTCTTACCCAACGAACAACTCCCAGTTCTTTATGGGTATCCCTCGTCTGAAGTTCCCATCAGATGCGCCAAGCCGTTCTACATTGAAGCTAGAAGAAGCATTCCACGTATTCATCCCTCGTGATGAGTGGGACGAGCGTTTGGCTCCAGGTATGTGGGGTGTTGATTTAGGAGCGTGCCCAGGTGGTTGGACTTACCAATTGGTTAAGCGCTCGATGTTCGTTCACTGTGTTGATAACGGCATGATGGCAGACAGCCTAATGGAAACAGGTCAAATTAAGCACCACATGGTGGATGGCTTTAAGTTTGAACCAGACCGTAAGAACGTAACTTGGATTATCTGTGACATGGTTGAGAAGCCAGCTCGTGTTGCTCACCTTATGGGTGAGTGGATCATCAAAGGCTGGGCGAAAGAAGCACTGTTCAACCTTAAACTGCCTATGAAAGGCCGTTACGATGAAGTACTGCAAGATATCGAGAACCTAAAAGTGTTCCTGATTGAGAACAAAGTGAAGTTCAAGATGCAGGCTAAGCACCTTTACCACGATCGCGAAGAGATCACGGTCCACATTCAGGCGCTTTCAAACATCTCACCGCACTAATATTTACGTTAGTGTGTCAGTGATAAAAAATGCTCCTTTAAGGGGCATTTTTTGTATCAATATTATCGAGTCACAGCGACTTAAGCGTTTGCTTCGTAACGAATATCTTGCAGGTTGAACCCTAAATCAATATCGGTTTTGAGTGCCGATACTTGCTTACATACACGAGCGGATTCGATGTGTTCGTCGAACTTCTTACGATATTTTTTCGGCAGATCTTCTGCTTGATAGGCCGCTTCGATATCTGGGTAAGTGGTCAATATCTCTTTGGCTGCTTTTGGCCCGATACCTGGGATGCCCGGTACTTGGCTTGAGCTTACGCCCGTTAATCCCCAGTAATCCGCCAGTTGTTCAGGTTTAACGCCAAACTCAGCTTCGATAAAGGGTTTATCTAACCAGCGGTGCTGGAAGTAATCTCGGATCTGAAGCGTTGGTGACAACAGTTGGCAGTAGCCCTTATCCGTCGAGACGATGGTGACGGTTTCTCCGTGGTCAGCCACTTTCTTTGCCAGTGTTGCGACGAGATCATCCGCTTCATCGCCATCAGACAGCAGTGAATCAATGCCTAACTCCCACCAAGCTTGTTGAATAGCATCAAGGCCTTTCATCAATGGTTCTGGCATCGGTTTACGATTCTGCTTATAAGCAGGAAGCACATCTGCGCGCCAGCCACGGTCTTGTAAATGGTGATCAAATACCGCGATGATGTGGGTGGGCTTTGATTCATTCAGAATCTTATTGAGAGTGCGAATTGTGGTGGTAATGGTTCTTGCTATATCGGTTGGATCCGGCTGAACAGAGTGCACGCGTCGGATGAGGTTTAAGGCATCGATAATAACAAGATGGATAGACATAAGTTTCCACTAAATAGGCAATAAAAAAAGGGGCTGCTAGCCCCTTATAGTAACGTATCACTTGGTGAGTTGAAACGTTGGTAACGTAAACGCCTTAATCACGTGAGGCGATTTTATAGCAAGGCACGTAGTCGGTCCCTCCCGGTAACTTCATTCGATGTTGCTCAACAAAGTCATTCAGCAGTTGGTCCATCTTGGTCATTAGCTCTTTGTCGCCATCAATTAGGAATGGGCCGTGCTTCTCGATCTCCAGAATACCCTCTGCTTTGACGTTACCAGCCACAATGCCTGAGAACGCTTTACGTAAATTAGCGGCTAGGCTTTCTGTTTTTTGGTCCATATGAAGATCAAGCGCCGCCATAGATTCGTGTGTTGGGTCGAATGGCAGTTGGAACTCAGGCTCAATATGCAGTGACCAGTTGTAGCTGTAGGCATCGCCAGTCTCTTTACGGTGAGAGCGCACATCTGGCATCGCTTGTTTCATGATTTTCGCAGCGCGTGCTGGGTCATCAATCACGATTTCATAATGTTTCTGTGCATCAGGCCCTAGAGTTTCACCAATGAACTTATCGATCGAGCGGAAATACGCTTCACTCTCTTTCGAGCCAGTTAGGACAATCGGCATTGGCTGCTCGGCGTTATTCGGGTGCATCATGATCCCTAAGATGTACAGCAGCTCTTCGGCCGTGCCTGGGCCGCCTGGGAAAATGATGATGCCATGCGCCATACGAACGAATGCCTCAAGACGCTTCTCGATATCTGGCATGATCACCAGTTCGTTTACTATCGGGTTTGGTGGCTCAGCGGCAATGATTGAAGGCTCTGTCAGCCCTAAGTAACGATGATCAGTATAACGTTGCTTAGCGTGACCAATAGCCGCGCCTTTCATTGGCCCTTCCATCGCACCCGGTCCACAACCGGTACAGATGTTCAGCTCACGTAGGCCCAGTTCATTACCCACTTCGCGAGTGTACTGGTATTCAGTGGCATTAATTGAGTGACCACCCCAACACACGATCAGGTTAGGCTCGATGCCTGGCGTCAACGCACCTGCATTTCTCAAGATACCAAACACAAGGTTAGTAATGTGAGTGGCATTAGTCAGGTTGAGCCTTTGGTTATCGGCTAAGTGCATGTTGACGTAAACAATGTCACGCAGCACTGAAAATAGGTGCTCTTGAATACCCTTGATGATCTCACCATCGACAAAGGCATGCTCTGGTGGGTTGCTCAGCTCGAGTTTGATACCACGCTCACGTCGCACTACCTCAACATCAAACGATTGATACTTGTCGAGTAGCTCTTTGGAGTTGTCGGTGTGGCTACCTGAGTTGAGTACCGCTAACGTACAGTTACGATACAGTTGGTATAGATCACTAGACGCGGTTTTCTTAAGACGCTCAACCTCAAGTTGAGAGAGTAAATCCATGCTACCGGCAGGGCTGATATGAGTGATCATAGTGCCTCCTTGTTGAAAAGAGCAGAGGACGTTGAAGTGACCCTCTGGCTCGAGAGTGAGAAGCAAACGTTGAAAGTGTTTGGTTAAAGGTGGGGGAGAGTTAACCAGACGAAACGGATACGACAGCGTTGCTTGCCAAGAATGCTTGTTAAGCGAATGTTAATCATTAGCTTAGCAAACATTGAGGGAAATGGTATGTGATAAGTATTTGAAAAAATGAAATAAATTAAATCTAGGGCTGGCCTAGTGCCAAACAAGTTGGTTATTACCGCGTTGTTTTGCTTTATTTAGTGTTGTATTGAGTCGCTCTAACACTTCTTCAGGTGTATCTGACTCTTTAAACTGAGTACTTGCCGCGCATAAAGTAATCGTGATTTGTTGGTCACGGAACTTAAAGGGTAAGCGGCTTACTTGAGTTTGAATGTTTTGAATCACTTGGTGACAATATTCATCGGTTTGCTCTGGCAATAGTAAGACAAATTCTTCACCTGAAAAACGCGCCACAGTATCGGTCGTGCCTGCTTCTTTGGTGATGGTTCTTGCGATGATCTTAAGCGCTTTATCGCCGGCGGTATAACCAAAGCTATCGTTAATGGCTTTGAAGTTGTCGATGTCCAGAAGTACTACGCGCAGTGAGTGTTGTGCGCGGATCCAGCGGCGATACTCAAGCTCTAAGCGATCAGTAAAGGCAGTGCGATTGTAAACCTTGGTTAGAGGATCAAGCAGCATACGCTGAGCCTGATCTTCCAAGCGCTTACGGTAATCTTGCGTCACTTCATAGAGTGAATCTAACTGAGTCTTTCCGTAACTCATTCTCTCTATCAGAGCTTGTTCTTTTTGCTCTGCGTGGTTCAGCCTTTCCGAAAGAGAGGCGATTTCACTGAGTAGCGGATTAATCGACAGCTTTAAACTATCAATATCTTTCGCTTTATCTACCGAGCTTTGGCTTCTAGTGACTAGTTCATTTAACTCAGAGTTTAGACCTTGTCGGTGCTCAAAGTAGCTCTGGCTCTGGTCGGCATTTTGGTCTGCCGTTTTGATGCTGGACGCTAAAGAAGAATTAAGCTGATCGATGAATTGTTCAGACTTCTTACGTTCTAGGTTGGTGCCTTCAATAACCAGTTTGAGGATCTGAAGTGTTAGCTCAAGTAGGTTTTGTGTGGAAACACCAAGCAGCAGCTTCGCTCGAATATCGGTAAGCAGATCACCCGATTCACCCTCGAAGTCGAGTTCAGTGATCAGATGTTGTAGTTCGTTTGATAGGTCGGAAAGGAGCTCTTGTTCCGGAGAGTGCGCAGCGTCAGCAAAATGGGTGCGTGAGTTATTCGCCATAATCTTTATGGCACGCTCATAAATACCGAGAAGTTTCATGGCGTGGTCGACTTTCTGACTGCCATTGCATTCGGAGAAGCTAAGTAAGTTTCGTAGGTCGCGTTTGAGCTGTGCTGGAAGGCCAGTTATGCGCTGCAGCGTTTCCCCACTGTGCTTAATGCTATCGTCCAGATACCCGTTCTGTTTATCCATAGCCAACGTTTTCTGCTTAAGCATCCTTTCTAATACTGCCAGTTTTGGGATCATTGAGCTAATGTCTTTTTGCTTTTCTAGCTCTTCCCTAAGGGCAATGAGGTTTTCATCTAAATGGCTGTTACTACCAACACATGCATCACTTAAAGACGTGACGATACGCTTTAGAACTTTCTGTTCTCTAATAAACTTGAACGAGGTGTCTCTTTGCGTCAAACGGACCTGCTCCAACTGAGATTTCAGCTGGTGGAGTTGCGCCTGAATGTCTTTTTCAAGAATGCCCATAGATGTATTTATTAGCGCCGCGTAGACCGATCTCGATCATTTTGATGAAATTCCGTTACATCGATAATAACAAAACTAAAAATAAGGTCACGACTTGCTGCTCTTAACCGCTCGCAAATCAGTCATCTTTTAGCATTTTTTTGATGTTGTCCTCATTCTGGTACGAGGATTGTATTTTTATTAACCCTTGATTAATCGCATGTTTACACGCTTCTCTTATGTTACCAGTTGCAAGGCTCGCTGCTGGTGCATTATCGATAGCTTTTAGATAGACCCATTGGCTACTGCGCTCTTTGAGACTGATCTCACGGGCGAGATTGGTCGACATCAACAATACGTCGAGCAGCTCTTGATCGTTAATTGCGGTGTAAGCGCGTGGCAAGAATGGGTAGTCAGCGATGCCCATACGGACCGTTCGGTTGATGTTTCGCTCTGTTTCGAAGTCATTCACCCAAGACTGAATCTTTCTGAACATGTCCTCAGGCGACAAATCACGGTCCGCGTTTGGCTCGATATAAAGCAGGTTCGCATCCGAGAAGTGGTAGACACGAGCTGGGCCTTCAAGCTTAGATTTTAGGAATTCACCGAAAGCGTCTTCCAGTTCTAGACCGGCTTTGTAACCGTTCTGCGTGTACATATTGCGTAAGAACGGTAAATCAATCATCACGAAGCGTAAGCGGTCGTTGAGTGGCTCATGAATCAATTCGCCAAGTTGCCACTGTTCGAAGGTCTGGCTGGTTTGTTCCAGCGAGTTAGAGAGCTTCGCATTGAGCATTCTTAAGTTCGGAAGCTTTGAACGTGAGTGCGTAAATAGGTCGGTGCGCAGTGAGTCCACTTCTTTGGCTAAGGTTTGAATGAGATAGCCACGGCGCAGAACAAAGAAGAACAAGACAATGCTGAACAGGAATAGGGCGAACGATATTTTCTGGAACTTGCGATGCTCTAGTTTGTACTTTTCTAGCTCTTGCGCTTGGCCTGCGTAGTGCAGGGTTTGTTCGGCAAATTCTTTCTGTTGACGGAACGCGTCTTCGCCAACACGGTTGAGTTTTTGCTGCTCTAGAGAGACAAGGCTGTTGTATTGCTTGAGGTTTGCCAATGCTTGCTGTGGACGACCTGCCTGTTCATAACCCAAAGAAAGTAAGTAGTACGAGCGTTGTGAAAGGCGCATGTTCTCTATCTGGCGTGAGATCTCAAGTGCACGTGTCGCATGCTTTATCACGTCTTCGCTTTCTTGTAGGTGATACGCTAACCCTGCAGATAACAGTGCAGCACGGCCTTCCAGCTTTGGAATGTCGGTATATTCCAGCAGCTCAAGGGCACGGGTTAGGTACTGTTCTGCTAGAGGGTAGTTATAAAGGCGTAAGTAGGTCGCCGATAGACTTAGTCGGATATCAATGACTTGGTGGATATCTCGGTCAGTGCTTTCGTGATCAAGAACGTTGAAGAAGTGTACCAAGGCAAGGTTATATTTCCCTTGATAGAAGTACACATCCCCCATTTTCTTAAGCACTTGTGCTAAGACAGGCGAGTTTTCAAAGTTGTCATAGAAATCAGCGGCTTGAGATAGGTGTTCTAACGCTTTATCCAACACTTGGCGCTCAAAGAAAAGCTGCGCAAGTAGGCGGTTGACCTTGGCCAAACGTGAACTTAGATTGCCCTCTACTGATTTCCAGTAGCCATACAACAACTCGGATAACGCGTGGTTGTACTCTTTGTGAGTCAGATAAAACTCGCCGACGGAGATATGGTAGTCGATGGTGACTTTTTCAGAGTAACGTTGATCGAGATAGGTTTTGGCTTCTTGATAGAACTTTTCGGCTTCATCGATCTTGTTGTCGTAAGAGGCGATGTCGGCTTTCAACATGATCAAGCGATAGGTAATGCCTTCCGTTAAGCGTAAGGTTTTATTCACCGACTCTAGATTTGTTTCAATGTTAGTGAGCTCTGATTTTGCTTTGGCTGATTTTCTATCACTCAGCCAAAGTAAGCGAACTTTTAGGATCTGAAGATCTATTTTTAGGTAATCAAGCTTATAGGTTTGCGCTAGCTCGGAGGCTTTGTCGATGTGCTGAATCGCAATACGCATATTGCCAAGGTTGTATTCCGCTTTGGCTAAGATCTTATACGCATCGATACTGCTGTTTGGTGTTCGAATCGAGGAGTCTGTCTCTTCGCGAGAAATAGCTGAAGGGCTTTTCTCGCGTTGATCAGAAAGGACACGCAGCGTTAGGTAGCTGTTGGCCATTTGTTTTGCTTGGCTCGGCTCGATCTCAACCAAATTATTGGCTTCATTGAGTAGCGCCGACGAATAAACCGACGCATTGACCGATGTGCTTAAGCTTAAAATAAATAGACTAACAACGTATAACCAACGCATTTCAATGTCCCTTTAAAGATTTGGTAGGTTCAAATAAGTGTGGGTGGTTCTCGCCTGATTATTGGCGAGCCATACGCTTATTGTGGCTTGGTCTATCTTGCTCTGTTGAACGGTATGGGTTGATATCCAGACCACCACGACGTGTGTAACGTGCGAACACAGTTAGCTTCGAAGGTGCACAGTATTTCATGATGTCAGTGAAGATACGCTCAACACATTGTTCGTGGAATTCATTGTGCTCACGGAAAGAAACTAAATAGCGTAGCAGAGCTTCACGGTCAATTTGCTTACCAGAATATGCGATCTCAACGCTGCCCCAATCCGGTTGATTGGTGATCAAACAGTTCGACTTCAATAGGTGGCTGTGCAGTGTTTCTTCAACGTCTTGTTCGCCAGCAGCGCCTTCAAGCAGCGACGCTTCAAAGTCGTAGCTAGTGATTTGGATGTCTTGGTTGTCGATACAGTCACCTTCCATCGTCACGATAGGTTGGTTAGTGTAGTCGGTTACTGAGTTTACATTCACAATCACCGTTTCGCCTGCACATGCCGACAAATCTTGGGTCAGGCGCTCGGTTACTTGATCCCAGTTTTCAAATTGAGTCTGGTTGTAGCTGTTCAGGTACAGCTTGAAAGATTTTGATTCAATTAAATTTGGGCTGGTTGCTGGGATGAAAACTTCACCGACAGCCACTTGTGGTAGACCATTGGTGTTTAGCCACGAAAGCTCGTACATCGTCCAAATATCATGACCAACAAAAGGCAGCTCGCCGTTTAGCGCAAGATCATCGCGATTAAGGCTACGAGGCACTGGTTGCAATAAACTTGCATCGTATTGGTTAGAGTACTCAGTTTTTTGGCCAAGGGTTAAACCCGCTAGCTCTTTTGCGTCAGAATATTTGCTCATACTTTCGTTTCAAATTCGATTAGAATGGGGTCGATTTTACTGAATCCCCCTTACCCTGTCATTAAGTCATCGCTTAATCGGCGCGGAAAGGGCTCGGATTCTATTTATTATTTTGTGTTTAGGAGATTTTCATGACTCAACGTGCTCAAGACGCACTACTTTCTTTTAGTCAGCGATACGTTGACGCGTGGCAGCAGAAACACCAAAGCTTACCTCGTAATGAGGAGTTGGTGGACATCGTATCGCCATGCGTAGAAGAAAAGAGTGGCGATGCCGTGTTGTGGAAGCACTATCCACGTGAGCAATTCGCGGATTTCACCAACGTTGAAACCGGTATTGAGTTGACTCTGCATGAAGACATCAAAACTTTCTACGGCGCACAATTCAGCGCAGATATGAACGCAACTTTCGATGGTAACGAATTGACTCTGTTACAGATTTGGAGTGATGAAGACTTCGAATGCCTACAAGAAAACATTTTGGGTCACCTAGTAACTCAGCGTCGCTTGAAGCTAAAACCAACGGTTTTCATTGCCGCGACCGATGCTGAGCTGGATGTTATCTCTATCTGTAACCTAACGGGTAACGTGATTTTGGAGCGCTTAGGTACCAAAAATCGTGATGTGCTCGCCGAGACATTGGCAGAATTTTTAGAAAAGCTACAACCAGCGGTATAAATAGATGTACGTACTAGAACTTCAATTTGAGTGTTTTGATAACACAACGGTAAGCGCTGTCGACAAGGCGGTTAATGGCTTAATGGATGCACTTCGTTATAACGGACAAGTGTTAGGTCGTGAGTTCCCAATCGTGATGGGCGATGGGGAATTCTATGTTCGCGTTGTGTGCCCGGAGCAAGATAGCTTGCACCCGCGGAATCACTCAGACTTTGTGAAAGTGTGTTTTGATCGCTTGTCTAACGCGAGCCTACTAGCGCCTAAAATGCGTTTGCTCGGTCGAGATCTGAACTCAGAAGAAGTGGCAGAAGATGAAACACCAAGCTGGCAGGTGTTATACACGACATTCGTGCACACCTGTTCACCGCTGCGTAGTGGCGATAGCTTGCTACCAATCCCTTTGTATCGCAATCCACCTACCTTCAATGGCGACCATAAAGCCGTGTTGAAATGGCAGACCGAATGGCAAGCCTGTGATGAAGTACAAATGGGTGGTGGTTGTCGCGCGGAACATGCAACGCTAACCGAGATCAGTGACACGAAGAGTGTGCTGTTTAAACGCGGTTGGGGTCTAAGAGGGCGCATTGAGTATCTGACTAAGGTTCCAACCTACTACTACTTATACCGTGTCGGTGGGATCAGCCTGAAAGATGAAAAAGAGCGCAAATGCCCGCAATGTGGTGGTGAATGGCTGCTAGATGCGCCTATCCACGATATTTTCTATTTCAAGTGTGATGACTGCCGATTGGTGTCAAACATCTCTTGGGATCACCTGAAGTAATCGACTTTGTTTCGCTTAAATCTGAGATGCTTTACTTTCTAGCAAATCTTTATCATTAAAAAAGGGGCTGACGTTATGTCAGCCCCTTCGGATATCTATACAGTGCTGTCGTTTAGTTGATTACCAACCTTTAACGACGCCACCTTGGAAGATGTCAGAAGCTGCGTTGTACACTTCTTCAGTTTGGTAAGCTTTAACGAAGTTTTGTACGTTTTCAGCGTTTAGGTTGTCTTCACGAGAAACGATTAGGTTTACGTAAGGAGAATCTTTGTCTTCAACGAATACGCCATCTTTTTGTGGAGTCAGGTTGATAGAGCTCGCGTAAGTTGTGTTGATGATAGATAGAGCAACATCATCAAGAGAACGTGGCAGTTGAGCTGCGTCTAGTTCAACAATCGTTAGGTTCTTAGGGTTACCCACGATGTCGCGAACTGTAGCTAGAAGACCTGCGCCTTCACGAAGTTCAAGAAGACCTTGTTGCTCAAGAAGAAGTAGAGAGCGACCTAGGTTTGTAGGGTCGTTTGGTACAGCAATACGAGCACCGTCTTGGATTTCGTCTACCGATTTCACTTCTTTAGAGTAACCCGCAATTGGGTAAACAAACGTGTTACCAGCGATAGTTAGCTTGTAGCCACGGTCAGCCACTTGCTGATCTAGGTACGGTGCGTGTTGGAATGCGTTGATGTCGATAGAACCATCATCTAGAGCTGCGTTTGGTGTTACGTAATCCGTGAAAGTAACCAGTTCAACGTCTAGGCCGTATTTCTCTTTCGCTACTTTAGCTGCCACTTCAGCAACTTGCGCTTCTGCACCTGCCATTACGCCAACTTTTACTTTAGAAGTATCCACTTCTTTATCACCACAACCTGCTAGAACTAGCGCTGAAGCTGCTGCTGCGATAGTTAGTAAACCTTTAAGGTTAAATTTCATAATAATCTCCTTTTAATAAATCTATTTAATTAGGTTCAGACGACTCTAATCTTTATGTGTGAGTCTTTATCTGTGGTCAACGCGGCGAACTAATGAATCACCGATTGATTGAATAATTTGTACCAGCACAATCAACATCACTACTGTCACAGCCATGATGGTCACATCGTAGCGGTGGAATCCGTAACGAATCGCGACATCACCTAGGCCACCACCGCCTACAGTACCGGCCATTGCTGAGTAGCTCACCAGAGTCACTAGCGTAATCGTTACTGAGTTGATGATAGTCGGTAGTGCTTCTGGAAGCAGAACCTTATTGATGATTTGTGTTGGTGTTGCGCCCATTGATTGGGCCGCTTCCACTAGACCTGTTGGTACTTCAAGTAGTGCACTTTCGATAAGTCGAGCCACGAATGGGATAGCGCCAATCGTCAGTGGAACAATCGCTGCTGTTGTACCGATGAAGGTACCAATCAGCATCTTAGTCAGTGGAATAATCGCAACCATCAAAACTAAGAAAGGTACTGAACGACCCACGTTCACAATCGCACCTAGAATCTTGTTTACTTTGGTGTTCTCTAACAGGCCACCTTTTTTAGTCGTATGCAGAATCACGCCTAGTGGAATACCGACCGCGAAGCCAACAATGCCTGCAACAGCAACCATGTAAAGCGTTTCGCCTGTTGCGCCTAATAGAAGGTTACCGTTAAGGCTGATCCAGTCAGCAATCTCGTTGAAACTAAAGGACATAACCAAGCACCTCTACTTTTACATTGTTGTCGCGTAGGAATTGGATAGCAGCATTATCATCTGCTTCATTACCGAACAGTTCAGCGACCATCATGCCGAACTTCACGCCACCGGCGTAATCAAGGTCAGAACTTAAGATGCTGACATCGATATTGAATTTACGTGCGATTTGCGTCATTAGCGGAGCATCAACCGTTGCACCCGTAAACTCAAGACGCACCAGCGGGTAGCTGCTGTTTACGCGAGTCTCTTGCAAACGTGCTTGGTAATCTTCAGGGATCGTCAGATCCAACGTTGAGCGAATAAACTGATGCGCTAGCTCTGTCTTCGGATGAGCAAAGATGTCACCGACTGTACCTTTCTCTACCAATTCACCGCCGCCAATGATCGCAACCTCGTGACAAATGCTTTTAACCACATCCATCTCGTGTGTAATAAGCAGGATAGTGATGTTCAGCTTGCGGTTGATTTCACGCAGCAGCTCAAGGATAGATTGAGTTGTTGCTGGATCCAATGCGCTGGTGGCTTCATCACATAGCAGTACTTTCGGGTCAGAGGCCAGTGCGCGAGCAATCGCCACACGCTGCTTTTGACCACCACTTAGGTTTGCCGGGTAGGTGTCACGCTTATCAGCAAGGCCAACCAGTTCAAGTAACTCGCTGACTTTCGCTTCAATAATCGCTTTATCTTTACCAGCAAGTTCTAGAGGCAGTGCTACATTGTTAAATACAGTACGAGAAGACAGCAGGTTGAAGTGTTGGAATATCATGCCGATGTTACGGCGCGCTTCGCTAAGTTCTGATTTGCTGAGTTTTGTTAGGTCGATACCGTCAACAATCACTTCACCAGAGGTCGGAGCTTCCAACATATTTACACAACGGATCAGGGTACTTTTGCCTGCACCAGAAGAGCCGATGACTCCAAAGATTTGACCTTGAGGAATGTGGAGGTTGATATCAATTAAGGCATTGATTTCTTTAGTGCCTTGATAAAAAACCTTGTTGACTTGATTCACTTTAATCATAGAGAAACCCGTGCAGGTAGAACAGAATAATATGTCGATAGCTCGCTCGATTTACAGACGATGCTATGGTGTTCTATGATCTAAGTCAATAGATATTTTTACGTCTAGACGGCTAAACGTCGATTGTATGGCTAAGCTAGAAACAAATCGTTAACGAACGCAAAACTAAATAGATAGTGATGAAGCAAATAAAGCGTGTAATAATTAATGATTAATAGAGAGTTGATAGAGAACAAAATTTTGTCTAAACCTGCTGTTTTTTTAGATCGTGATGGAGTGATTAACGTTGATCACGGCTACGTACATGATGAGCATGACTTTGAATACATCGATGGTGTGTTTGAAGCGGCGAAAGCGTTTAAAGATATGGGTTATTTATTGGTGCTAGTGACCAACCAATCTGGTATTGCTCGCGGCATGTTTAGTGAAGACCGTTTTCTTTCTTTAACGCAGTGGATGGATTGGAACTTTGTTGATAATGGTGTCGAGCTCGATGGCATTTATTACTGTCCTCACCACGCTGAGCACGGTATTGGTGACTACAAGCAAGATTGTGAATGTCGTAAGCCAAAGCCAGGCATGTTCATTTCTGCTCGTGACTTTCTGAAGATTGATATGGCTAACTCGGTCATGATCGGCGATAAAGCGGAAGACATGATGGCTGCAGAAGCAGCAGGTGTTGGTACTAAAGTCTTGGTAAGAACGGGTAAACCCATCACTGAAAAAGGTGAAGCGTTGGCTAGCGTGGTACTTGATAGCATTAAAGACGTACCCGCTTTCTTAAAAGGCTAAACGTTTTATTTATCACTAAGGTATGGACCTATCATTAGGCACTTACATTAGGTTTGTTCGAACCTGTGAATAGGCTAAGTGTCGTTGACTATATAAAGATGAGGAACGAAGTATGAAAGCTATGTTGGTAGCATCTCTATGTACAGTAGCATTGGTTGGGTGCTCTAAATCAGCAGCCCCTGAGACTGATAGCGCAACATCGAATGATCAATTCGCGACTTATCAATGTGAGTCTGACGTCTCGTTTGATGTGTCTTACCTTGATAATGAAAAAGCGGTACTACGCTTGCCTGATAATGAATACCGCCTGACTCAAGTTCCAGCGGGCTCAGGAACCAAATACATCTTAGATGATGGCACTTCAGAGATGATTAACAGCATCACTTTGCGCACGAAAGGTGACAATGCGCGTCTAGAACTTGGTCGCGTAGTCTATCGAAATTGCCAAAAGTAAGTCATAGTAAGAACTGCTAGTATTTACAAACAGTTAAGTGAGGGAATCTACCCTCACTTTTTCTTCTCTTCCCTTTAACGTTAGACTTTTTATGAGCAAAAAACTCACTATTCTTGATATTGCAAAGCTGTCCGGTGTTGGTAAGTCAACCGTATCACGCGTTCTGACCAATGATCCAAAAGTGAAACCTGAAACCCGTGAAAGGGTGGAAAGAGTAATTCAAGAATCTGGGTACACGCCTTCAAAATCTGCGCAATCGATGCGCGGTGGCAGCCAAAAAGTCATCGGCGTGATTATCTCTCGTTTGGACTCTCCCTCTGAAAACAAAGCCGTTAGCACGATGCTGGCCGAGTTGTATCGAGCGGATTACGATGTCGTGATCATGGAAAGCCAACTTGATAGAGATAAAGCCAATGAGCACCTGCAAGTTCTAAAGCGTCGTAACGTTGATGGCATTATTGTATTTGGTTTTACTGACTGCGATATTCCGGCAATCGAAGCTTGGGAACACAAAGCGGTGGTGATTGCTCTGGATACCGAGAACGTGACGTCGATTAACTATGATAACCAACAGGTGATCAATAGTGCGTTGGTGCATTTATCGGATCAAGGGATCTCTGACATTGGCTTTATCGGGGTTGATCCTAGTGATAAATCAACCGGTGAACTGCGTCTTAAGGCTTATCTCGATTGGTGTGAAAACACAGGTTCGGTGGCAAACTATCGTACTGGTCAACTTCATCACGAAAGTGCTTATCAGCTGGTGGATGAGGTACTAACACCTAACACCCAAGCTATAGTCTGTGCTAGTGACACATTGGCTCTCGGTGTGATCAAACGTCTGCAAGAGCGACAACGTGAAGATGTGGTCGTCACCGGCGTTGGTGGTAATGATCTTCTCTCTTTCTTGTTCCCTCGAGTATTTAGCATTGATCCTGGGTATCAATCTGCAGGTAAATTGGCCGCTAATCTATTGATCTCTCAGCTTTTAGGCAATTCAGAGATCTCTCATCACACTCAATCTCCGATTCTATAATCCACTCAATTAAGCGAAATTGAACCGCTTAGATTAAAATTAGAGTGTGATCTCTTTCAATTAATGGGACTGTTCCCATTTTAATTTATCATTCATGTGGGCATTATAATAACCGTGATTGGGAATGTTCCCATCAATCTAAATCGAAGTGGTTATAGCTGCATGGTTTAGAAGAGTAATTGAATGAAACCAGGGTGGGGTAGTATGAGTAAGATAGCGAAGCAAGACGTTGCGCGTCTTATCGAGTTAGTCGGTGGTAAAGAAAACATTGCGAGTGTCAGCCACTGTCTGACTCGACTGCGTTTTGTATTGAACGATACAGAGCAGGCCAACAAAGCTGAACTCGAAAAACTGAAGCTAGTAAAAGGCTGTTTTACTAACGCAGGCCAATTCCAAGTTGTGATTGGCACTGAAGTTGATGAAGTGTACGCACTTCTGATTGAACAGACAGGTAAAGAGGCATCATCAAAAGATGAGGCGAAGCTGGCTGCTCGTCAAAATATGAACTTCCTTGAGCGTGGTATCTCCCATTTAGCCGAAATTTTCGTACCACTGCTGCCTGCCATCATTACAGGTGGTTTGATTCTTGGTTTCCGTAATGTGATTGGCGACATTCGCATGTTCGACGGCAAAACCTTAGTTGAAATCAGTCAATTCTGGGCAACCGTTCACTCTTTCTTATGGTTGATCGGCGAAGCTATTTTCTTCTTCCTACCGGTTGGTGTGTGTTGGGCTACGGTTAAGAAGCTTGGCGGAACCCCAATTTTGGGTATCACGCTCGGTGTGACCTTAGTTTCACCACAACTCATGAACGCATACATGATAGGTAAATCGGTACCTGAGGTATGGGATTTTGGACTGTTTGTGATTGAGAAGGTCGGTTATCAGGCTCAGGTGATCCCAGCAATGTTAGCGGGTGTGGCTTTGGCGTTCATTGAAACCAATCTTAAGCGCATCGTCCCTGCTTACTTGTACCTAGTTGTGGTGCCATTTGTATCGATTATTTTGTCTGTGATTCTAGCGCACGCTTTCATTGGCCCATTCGGTCGTATGTTAGGCGATGGTGTGGCATTCGCAGCTAAAGCGGCAATGACAGGTGATTTTGCGATTCTTGGTTCAGTGGTTTTTGGTTTCCTATACGCACCTTTGGTTATCACGGGTATTCACCACACCACCAACGCGGTGGATCTGCAACTGATGCAAGACTTAGGCGGGACACCAATTTGGCCTTTGATTGCACTATCAAACATTGCACAAGCATCGGCAGTAGTCGGCATCATTATCTTGAGTAAGCGTGAAGGTGAACGAGATATCTCGGTTCCTGCGGCAATCTCAGCCTACTTAGGTGTAACAGAGCCTGCGATGTACGGTATTAACCTTAAATACAAATTCCCAATGCTGAGCGCAATGATTGGTAGTGCTGTTGCAGCCGCAATCTGTGGTAGCGCGGGTGTGATGGCGAATGGTATCGGTGTCGGCGGCTTGCCGGGCATCCTATCGATTCAACCTCAATATTGGTCGATTTACCTAGTCGCGATGCTGGTGGCGATAGTACTGCCTATCACGCTAACCCTGTTTTTCTACAAGCGAGCCCAATCCAAGGGTGAGTTAGAAACCGCGAACGCGTAATGCATTGAATAAGCGATGACTCCAAAATGAGTTATCGCTTTTTCTCTTAGTTATAGCTTTTTCTTTTAGTTATAACGGCTATTCGACCATGATTCACATGGTGATTTTTATTTTATATTTTCTGGTAAGTGAGTGTTAGAGATGGCGATGACTGAACATGATGAAAGCTGGTGGAAAACCGCAACCATCTATCAAATCTACCCAAAGAGCTTTTGTGACAGTGGCAGTAAAGGTACTGGCGACATCAAAGGGATCATTTCGAAACTGGATTACCTCAAACATTTGAGTGTCGATGCGATTTGGCTAACCCCGGTTTACGCATCTCCTATGATCGATAATGGTTACGATATCTCAGACTACTACGCGATTAATCCTCAATTCGGCACCATGGAAGATTTCGACCTATTGCTGGCTGAAGCGCACCAACGTGGTATTCGTATCGTGATGGATATCGTGGTAAACCACACCTCAACAGAACATGCGTGGTTTCAGTCAGCATTGGGTGATAAAAACAGCCCATACCGCGACTACTACATATGGAAAGATCCCGTAGATGGTCAAGCACCAACTAACTGGCAGTCTAAGTTCGGTGGTAATGCGTGGGAACTAGATGAGGCGACTGGGCAATACTTCCTACACTTATTCGCCAAAGAACAGGCTGACCTCAACTGGGAGAACCCGGTTGTACGTGAAGAAGTGAAAGACGTTATCAGCTTTTGGGCAGAAAAGGGCGTTGATGGTTTCCGCTTGGATGTGATCAACCTGATTTCGAAGCAGCAAGACTTTCCTAATGATGATATCGGTGATGGCCGTCGTTTCTATACCGATGGTCCACGTGTACACGAATACCTGAAAGAGATCAGCGAAGCGGTATTCCAGAAGTACGGCAGCGTGACCGTAGGCGAGATGTCTTCAACCACGTTGGAACACTGCCAGCAATACTCAAACGTTGATAACAGTGAGCTATCGATGGTGTTTAACTTCCACCACCTTAAGGTCGATTACACCAATGGTGAGAAGTGGACCAATGCGCCGTTTGATTTCTTACAGCTCAAATCGATCTTTAACCACTGGCAAACGGGATTGAATGGCAAAGGGTGGGGCGCACTATTCTGGTGTAACCACGACCAACCAAGAGTGGTGAGCCGCTTAGGTAACGATCAGCAATATCGCGTTGAATCAGCCAAGATGCTTGCCGCTTCTGTTCACATGATGCAAGGCACGCCGTATATCTATCAAGGTGAAGAGATTGGTATGACCAACCCAGGTTACACCGAGATCAGCCAGTATCGTGATGTAGAGAGTACCAATATGTACGACATCATGGTGAATCGTGATGGTGTGGCTCATGAAGATATGATGGCGATTTTGGCGCAGAAGTCTCGTGATAACTCTCGTACACCAATGCAATGGAACAGTGAGCCTTACGCAGGGTTCTCACAAGCTCAGCCATGGCTTGATGTAGCGAATAATTACCCTGGGATTAACGCTGAGCAAGCACTGGAAGACAAAGACTCTGTTTTCTATTTCTATAAGAGTTTGATTGAGTTACGTAAACAAGTGCCAGTGATTACAGATGGCAGCTATCAAGATCTATTGCCTGATCACTCATCCATTTTTGCATATGCACGTGAGAACGAAGGGCAAACCTTGCTGTGTATTAACAACTATTATGGTGAAGAGGCGGAGTGCGTTTTACCGGAACGTTTTGATATGACTAAGGCGAAGAGTCTGTTGTCTAACTATCAACAAGCGAACACTTCAGTTGCATTACATCATCAAGTGTTACGTCCTTACGAGACTCGTATTCTCTTGATTGAAGGGTAACTTTGTTTCATTTCAATGAGCCTAATTTTGATTCCCCTTAAAAGATTAGGCTTCTACAAAGGCTTTGGAGTGCTTCCCAAAGCCTTTTTTGTTTTAGTGATGGCTGGAATATCGTGCCTCGAGTCTACTTGCTAGAAGTTTGAGCATCGAGTGCCAGCAACGACAGAGCAGGTAATGAACTTTAAGACGCGTAATTCACCGAGTAGCGAGTTGGTTTGTGGTTCATTGCCAATACGATGTTCAATACTGCGGTGCCTAATACAGATACGGCAATCACCCAAGGTGACACGAAGAAGAACGATGCAAACAGAATACACGCATCAATACCCATTTGTGTTTTGCCTACCGAGATACCGTAGCGGTCTTGGATAAACAAGCACAGTACGTTGAAGCCACCCAGACTTGAGCGGTGACGGAATAGGATTAGCATACCTAAGCCCATTAATAAGCCGCCGGCAACAGCACAATAGATCTCGTTATGAACTTCTAGCGAGATAACTAAGTATAAATGATCGGCAAACACAGACACTAAAGCACCAGAAATCGCACTGCTAATAGCAAAGCTACGGCCGAATCGTTTCCATGCTAATAAATAGAATGGACAATTGGCAACAAAGTACAAAATACCAAAGGTTACAGGCAAGAATTGACTCAAAAGCAGAGCCAAGCCAGTAGTGCCCCCGGTAAGCAGGTTCGCTGACTGTAAAAAGAAGACGCCTAACGCCACTAAAAACGTGCCAGTGAGAATCGCTACCCAATCTTCTTTACGTGAGTGTTTTTCCATCGTTTTTATAATTACCTAACCAATAAAGGCGTGCATAGTAGAGAAAAACCTTAGCTTTCGGTAGCTTGAGGGGCAAAATTAAGGTAAACCTATGTAATCTGCGTTTTACAGGGTGTAAAGCGTAAAATTGACAGTAAGCGCCATCTTTGGTTGGATAAGCCAAATAACCATGATGAATCTTATTTGTGATTATGAAAAAACTGCATGATAAAATTGCAATTAGCTCTTTATGACCTAGATCAAATTATGTAGAATGCGTCACATCAAAACGGTGACGGAAACGTTTGCTTTCGGTCGTTGTGTGGTTTTTTTGAAACTTTCAGTACAATCTGAGTCAGGAGATACAGATGCTTAAGCGTGACATGAACATTGCTGATTACGATGCGGATCTATTCGCAGCTATCCAAGAAGAAACTCTTCGTCAGGAAGAGCATATCGAACTTATCGCTTCAGAAAACTACACAAGCCCACGTGTAATGGAAGCTCAAGGTTCTCAGCTAACAAACAAATACGCTGAAGGCTACCCAGGCAAGCGTTACTACGGTGGTTGTGAGTACGTAGACAAAGTTGAAACTCTAGCAATTGAACGTGCATGTGAACTATTTGGTGCAGAGTACGCAAACGTACAGCCTCACTCAGGTTCTCAAGCAAATAACGCTGTATACATGGCACTACTAAATGCAGGCGATACGGTTCTAGGTATGAGCCTAGCACACGGTGGTCACCTAACTCACGGTTCTCCAGTAAACTTCTCTGGTAAGCTTTACAACATCATCCCTTACGGTATCGATGAAGCGGGTCAAATCGATTACGAAGAGATGGAAAAGCTGGCTATCGAGAACAAGCCTAAGATGATCATCGGTGGTTTCTCTGCTTACTCTCAAATCTGTGATTGGAAGCGCATGCGTGAAATCGCTGACAAAGTAGGTGCTTACCTGTTCGTAGATATGGCTCACGTAGCAGGTCTAATCGCTGCAGGCGTTTACCCGAACCCAGTGCCACACGCTCACGTAGTAACTACAACGACGCACAAAACGCTTGCGGGTCCTCGTGGTGGTCTAATCCTTTCTAACGAAGGCGAAGATCTTTACAAGAAGCTGAACTCAGCAGTATTCCCAGGCGGCCAAGGTGGTCCTCTAATGCACGTTATCGCTGGTAAAGCAGTAGCGTTCAAAGAAGCTCTAGAGCCAGAGTTCAAAGAATACCAAGCACGCGTTGTTGCTAACGCAAAAGCAATGGTTGCTGAATTCCTAGCTCGTGGTTACAACATCGTTTCAGGTTCTACAGAGAACCACCTGTTCCTAGTTGACCTAATCAACAAAGACATCACAGGTAAAGAAGCAGATGCAGCACTAGGTGCAGCAAACATCACTGTAAACAAGAACTCAGTACCAAACGACCCACGTAGCCCATTCGTTACTTCAGGTATCCGTATCGGTTCTCCTTCTATCACTCGTCGCGGTTTCTCAGAAGCAGACGCGAAAGAGCTAGCAGGTTGGATCTGTGACATCCTAGATAACATGGGCGATGAGTCTGTTATCGAAGCAACGAAAGCAAAAGTATTAGAGATCTGTAAGCGTCTACCTGTTTACGCTTAATTTTTCTGGCTCAAATAGCTTAATTTCTGTGTCAAAGGTGCTCATTTACATTCGTAAACTCCGCGCCTTTTCCTTGAACTAAAGCTATTTGATTGAAAAATACGATTTGAAAGGCTCCTGTTGGGAGCTTTTTTTGTTTTTTTGGGTATTACGTTGTCGAGCATGCTCACTTACATTCGTAAGCTCCGCGTGCTCTCCTAGAATTTCAAACAACTACTTTGAAAAATATTGATACTAGAGGCTCCTTAATAGGGGCTTTTTTGTACTTGGAAGTTTTAAAATTGTTGTCGAGCATGCTCACTTACACCCGTAATCTCTGCGTGCTCTCTTAGAATTTCAAACAACTACTTTGAAAAGCAATGATACTAGAGGCTTCTTTAAAGGAGCTATTTTTTGTATCTGGTGGCTGGTGGATTTGGGATTAAGAGTAAAGAAAAGCGGGTATTAAAAAGGGTTAATGCTTTCACATCAACCCTTTGGTATTTGGTAGTGTCGATTCTACTTTTTGATGCTAAGTAGGGTGCCTGACTTACACTTGAAAGAGTAGTAGTGGCGGCTTTCACTGAACTTACCTAGGCCTTCGCCATCACAGTAGTCGATGTTGATGTCACGCATCACTTCTAATGTGTCTTCGCTGTTCAAAGCGAATTTAGAGCCATCAGAACAGACAATACGAACTCGTTCATCATGGCTTACAGAGTAAATATCGACTTCAGTATTACACAGCTCAAAAGAGGCTTCGCGAAAGTTGTCTTGCTGAGTATTTGAAGCGCAACCTGCGGTGAGTGCGGCTGCGATAACGGCTAAAAGTCCGAGTCTTTTCATTGTTAATCCTTCACTATCATCAAGTTGGGTGATGAGTTTTATATGCTAGTTTGGGTAGCCTATACAACAATACGCTTTGGTTCAAGGCGCGTTCGTTGACTCTAAGATATAAAAGTATAGGTGCAGACAGATAATTTATAACGTGTTTGCTGCATGTTTGCTGCATGTTTGCTTGTTACGTATCACCAAAAAAAAGACCAACACAGAGGTTGGCCTTTAAATAGGAAGATTTTTTTAACGACTATCGAAACTGTTTAGCTTCTAGAAGATACTCAAAACCAGCAGATGCGAGCTTTGCGATCAATGCTGCTTTGTCGATTTCGTAGAAGTTGACCACTCGATCTAAATCACCGCCGAAGTCGTCACGAAGCTTCATGTTGACGATACTCATCAACATCACAGGATCCATTTTTTCAAAATTAGCGAGGTTCATATTAGTCCTCGAAATCTGAGATCAGCAGGTTTGCAGCGGCAAATGCTGCACGCTCACGCGCTTCTATAGGAAGAGATTCATCTGCAGCAAGGTCATTCAATGTTTTTACCGCGCAGGTGATCGCTTTAGGGATATAGCCTTGGTCGCCACTGCCAATTTGAGAATACAGTTCACGCACCAAATCACAACAATCGTATACTTTCATTTTTATACCTAACCAAATGATAACTGATCTCAATATACACATAGAGATAAGCAAAAACAAAGTGGATCTGATTAAGTTCAGAGTTAGTTTGTCCTTGCTCAATATCTCACTTGGTTAGCTCGCTGCTTAGGCCGTTCTTTACGGCTTCGTTTGGTACTTGCCGATTAGCCAGAGACTTGTTGTTCAAGTTGATAGGTGACTTCATCAGCAAGATTGAGCTGTTTCGCGAGCTCTTTCAGGTACGCCTTTTCCATGAAATTCTGTTCGTCGGCCACAATCAAAGAGGCTAAGTAGATCTCACTCGCCTGTTGAGGTGACGTTGCCAGTTGAGCGATTTCGCTTGGGTCGAGTGGCTTATGCAGTTCTTCAGAGACCAATTTAGTCAGTTGATAATCAGCGCCCATATTCTCGACGGCTTCCTCTATCTTAGCCATCTCTTCTTCATCAACATGGCCATCAGCTTTAGACGCGGCAATCATCGATCGTAGAATCAGCACGCTGTGGTTTGCATCATTTTCATCAAACTGAGCCTGTTCGACGTTAGGTGTCTGGCCTTGTTTGGACTGGTAGTCGTTGTAGACTTTATAAGCCAAAGCGCCCAGTGCTGCTGCGCCGCCAATCCCAGCCGCTTTCTTACCCATTTTCTTAGTCTTCTTAGAGCCCATTAACGCACCTAACAGTCCTCCGCCAACTGCGCCTGCACCGAAGGCTCCGAGTGTACTTTTACTGCTACTCTTGCTATTGCTGCCTTGAGAAAGGCCACTTAAACTTGAAGACCCTTGTGAAAGTTTCTGAGTACCTTGTTTTACGAGATCTGATTTAAGTGCTTGGTTCAGTAAGCTTTTGATATCCATCGATACCTCCAATGGTGAGCATGTCCAAAAAGTTGATGACACCAATATACGGATTTAAAGATGAACAGGGGATTAACTTACGTTATTTACTCTACTGATAAATAGAAGGGAGTTTGAAGCGAAATGACAGGCACAAAAAAGGCCACCTAACGGCAGCCTTTCAATGTTTATCTAGTCAGTAATCGGATTACTAAGCTAGTTGAGCCTTAAGGTGCTCGATAACCGTGTCCATTGCGATAGCTTCTTTATCACCAGTACGACGGTTTTTGTATTCGAAGTTACCTTCGTCCATGCTGCGATCGCCGATAACGATAGTGTGAGGGATACCCACAAGCTCGATATCTTTAAACATAACACCAGGGCGCTCTTTACGGTCATCGAATAAAACTTCGATACCCATAGCTGTTAATTCAGCGTATAGCTTCTCAGCTGCTTCTTTAACGCGCTCAGATTTGTGCATGTTCATTGGTACGATAGCAACTTGGAACGGCGCTAGTGCGTCTGGCCAAGTGATACCGAATTTATCGTGGTTTTGCTCGATAGCAGATGCAACAACACGTGAAACACCGATACCGTAACAACCCATCTCTAGGATTACGCTCTTACCATCAGGACCAAGCACGTTACAGTTCATTGCTTTAGAGTAAGTATTACCCAGTTGGAAGATGTGACCCACTTCGATACCACGCTTAAGCTGGATAGTACCTTTACCACATGGGCTAAGGTCACCTTCAACTACGTTACGTAGGTCTTCAACTTGAGCAAGCTCAACGTCACGACCCCAGTTGATGCCGAAGTAGTGCTTACCATCTACGTTTGCACCAGCGCCAAAGTCGCTCATTACAGCAACAGAGCGGTCAACGATGAATGGTAGCTCTAGGCCAACAGGTCCAAGTGAACCAGGACCTGCACCAACAAGTGCGCGGATTTCTTCTTCAGAAGCCATCTCTAGCGGAGAAGCAACCTGTGGAAGGTTCTCTGCTTTCACTTCGTTCAGTTCGTGGTCACCACGGATGATTAGCGCGATGATATCAGCGTCTACTTCATCAGAAGCTTTAACGAATAGAGTCTTAACAGTCTTCTCGATTGCTAGACCGTGTTGCTCTACCAATTCTGCGATAGTTTTCGCATTTGGTGTATCAACCAGTTCCATCTCTTGAGTTGGTGCTGCTGCATCTTCAGTAGGAGCAAGTGCTTCTGCTTTTTCGATGTTTGCTGCGTAATCTGACTCAGTTGAGAATGCGATTAGGTCTTCGCCGCTTTCAGCAAGAACGTGGAACTCTTGAGAGCCGCTGCCGCCGATTGCGCCAGAGTCTGCCAATACTGGACGGTATTCAAGGCCCATACGGTCGAATGCTTTACAGTAAGCATCGTGCATCGCTTGGTAAGACTTTTCTAAGCCTTCTTTGTCGATATCAAAGCTGTACGCATCCATCATAGAGAATTCACGTGCACGCATTACGCCAAAACGAGGGCGGCGCTCATCACGGAATTTAGTCTGGATTTGGTACAGATTTAGAGGTAGCTGTTTGTAAGAGCTGATCTCGTTACGTACTAGACTCGTTACCACTTCTTCAGCTGTTGGGCTAAGAACAAATGGACGAGAGTGACGGTCTGTGAAACGAAGTAGCTCAGGCCCCATCTTTTCAGAACGGCCAGTCTCTTCCCAAAGCTCAAACGGTTGAACTACGGGCATCAAGATTTCAACGGCACCTGCATTATCGATCTCTTGGCGAACGATATTTTCGACTTTACGCAGTACACGTAGACCAGTAGGTAGCCAAGTATATAAACCTGAAGCTAGCTTACGGATCATACCTGCACGTAGCATCAGCTGGTGGCTGATAACTTCTGCGTCGTTTGGAGTCTCTTTCAGAGTAGAAAGAAGGTAGTTACTGGTACGCATTCTATGGTATCCGTTTCATCATTGATAAAAGAAAACTTGCTGTCGTTCGTAACCACAGCAAATCTGATATAGCCGCATATAATATCAGCCTATTTGGTATCTCAAAAGCGTTCAATGTCAGTTACATTGATGAAAAGCGTTTCAACCACGAATTTCACGTTAAGATTGAACAAATTTACCGCATATTCCTTGTTGTCAGGCTTGCCTTTTTTATAGGCAGGTCGCGGATCTTGGCCTAATACTTCTTTGATCACCTGAATGATATGGCGCGCTTGTGGATGGCTTGCGAGCTTACTTTGAGCTTGCTGCGAAAAGTTAACGTCGAGCACTTCTGGTTCATCGGCGGCAAACCCTCCCAATGCATCCGGAATCGAATCTGAATAGGGGATATAAGGCTTGATGTCGATGATCGGTGTACCGTCTACTAAGTCGACGCTGCCGAGATCCAACCAAGTCTGTCCTTTCTCTTGAGACACACCTTTTAGTTCAACCGCAGACATGCCAATTCCATTTGGTCTGAATGTGGCACGTGACGCGAATACACCAATACGTTCATTCCCGCCAAGGCGAGGTGGCCTCACAGTTGGTTTCCAGCCTGCTTCAAGGTTCTTGTCGAACAGAAATAGTAACCAAACATGGCTAAATTGCTCTATATCACGAACAGACTCAAGGCAGTTTGCTGCATCAACCAATCTGACTCTTGAGGTGGATGTGGGTACCAACCTGGGCTGCCTTGGCACAGCGAACTTCTCTTTATAAGGAGACTCAATAAAGCCAACAGGTTCAATTGTGTACATAGTTGGGTGTTCTCTGATTACGATTAAGACGGAAAAATATCATAAAATCGCTTGTTTTTCTTTTGATAACAATTGTCACTTGTAGTGTTATAACATATCAAGTTGGTTATTTAAGGGGAATACAATGAAACCGAATATCCATCCAGATTACCGTCCCGTGGTTTTTCATGACACCAGTGTCGATGAGTACTTCTTAATCGGCTCAACGCTAAAAACAGACCGTACTATCGAATGGGAAGTCGGCAATACTTGCCCTTACTTCACGATTGAGGTGTCGCCAAAGTCGCATCCTTTCTATACGGGCAAACAACGAGTGCTACATAAAGAGGGACGCGTTGCGAACTTCACTCGTCGTTTTGGTCAATTAGGTAAGGGAGCTAAATAATGAAAGTTGTTAAATCACTTAAAAGTGCGAAAAGCCGTCACCCTGATTGCCAGATAGTTAAGCGTAGAGGGCGTCACTATGTGATCTGTAAATCCAATCCAAGATTTAAAGCGGTTCAAAAATAACCGTCAATATGATGTGACATGTGTGTAAAAACGAGGGGAAAGTCAAACTTCATTCATTTGTCTGTTTTTCTTTTCCTTCGAGAGGAACTTAACCGGATATCGAGTGTGTATTTAACGTACGATGTGTTTTATTTTCAAGTGAATCAATGGGTTATATTGTGAGTTATATTTCTAGTGAATGCGTTGTTGTAAATTATAAATCTAGTTTTTGTGTTTAATATAGATTTATTTGCTAATTAATTGTTCAAATAGAGTTAAAAGTCGTCGTTTGTTACACACTTTGTAACATTTTGAATTTCTAATTGATATTTTTGTCGCGTACCCTTCGCTGGCAATTTGAACATCTTTGTCACAATTGCACAGGAATAACTACACAAGGAGGGAACAGATGAGTTCATCTGCTTCAATAAAAAACAACGCACCAAAAAAACCTATTTTCACACGCTTTTTAGACAGCGTTGAATATTTGGGGAACCTTTTACCCCACCCAATCACTCTTTTTGCTATCTTCTGTGTCGCAATCCTAGTTTCTTCAGGTATTGCTGGTTACTTTGAAGTGTCTGTCATGGACCCTCGCCCTGAAGGTGCTAGTGGTCGTGCTGCTGATGGTATGATCCACGTTGTAAGCTTACTTAATGCTGAAGGCTTACAACTCATCGTAACGAATCTAGTTTCGAACTTTGTTGGCTTTGCGCCACTTGGTACTGTACTTGTTGCAATGCTAGGTGTTGCGATTGCTGAGCACTCAGGTCTATTATCTGCGGCAATGCGCGGCATGGTAATGGGCGCATCTCAGCGCATGGTTACTGTAACCGTGGTATTTGCCGGTATTATCTCTAACACGGCTTCAGAGCTGGGTTACGTAGTACTTATCCCTCTTGCAGCAATGCTTTTCCACTCATTGGGTCGTCACCCATTAGCAGGTCTAGCGGCAGCATTTGCTGGTGTATCTGGTGGTTATTCTGCAAATCTACTTATCGGTACGGTTGATCCACTGCTTTCTGGTATCACAGAAACAGCAGCACAAATGCTTGATCCATCTTACTCTGTTGGCCCTGAATCAAACTGGTACTTCATGTTTATTTCGACCTTCTTTATCTCGATTGCCGGCGCATTGGTAACAGAGAAGATTGTTGAACCTAAACTGGGTAAATACAATGTCGAAGACGCGTCTGAAGATCTTTCAAATGACTCAATGGGTAAGCTTACTGCTATTGAGAAGAAAGGCCTTAGATTGGCGGGTGTCGCTGTATTAATCGTGAGTGCGCTTTTAGCTTGGACTGTTGTTCCTGCTGACGGTGTTCTACGTTCAGAGGCGGGCACGATTTCAGGCTCTCCATTCCTGAAAAGTATCGTCGCGTTTATCTTTGTATTCTTTGCTATTCCTGGTTTTGTTTACGGCAAAATTACCGGTTCAATGAAGAATGACCGTGATGTGATTAATGCAATGGCAACGTCGATGTCTTCAATGGGCATGTACATCGTTCTTGTATTCTTTGCTGCACAGTTTGTTGCTTTCTTTAAGTGGACGAACTTTGGTCAAGTGGTTGCTGTAGGCGGCGCAACATTCCTTCAGGATATCGGCCTAACGGGTCCAATGTTGTTCTTCGCATTCATCCTAATGTGTGGTTTCATTAACCTGATGATCGGTTCAGCTTCTGCACAGTGGGCAGTAACAGCGCCAATCTTCGTTCCAATGCTAATGCTAGTAGGCTACGCACCTGAAACGATTCAAGCGGCTTACCGTATCGGTGATTCAACAACCAACATCATTACACCAATGATGAGCTACTTCGGTCTTATCCTTGCCGTAGCAACTCGCTACATGAAGAACCTAGGTATCGGTACACTGATCGCGACAATGTTGCCTTACTCAATGGTATTCATGTTTGGTTGGAGCATCTTGTTCTACCTATGGGTATTCGTATTCGGTCTACCAGTAGGTCCAGGCGCTGCAACGTACTACACGCCTTAGTTGTAGAGTAGGGGAAACCTTCTTCTAATTGATATTAAAAAAACCTGCATTGTTTGCAGGTTTTTTGATTTTTTATGGAGAGATAGAACTAGGTTAAGCTCGGATGAGCCAGCTAGCGTTTGGCTAGAATTCTATCTAAGTGGTTGGCAAACTCACGACGGTCGGTTTGAGAAAGGGCACTTGGTCCACCCGTTTGGATGCCACTTGAGCGCATGGTATCCATAAAGTCACGAATGTTCAGACGCGCTTTAATGGTCTCTTTGGTGTAAAGCTCACCACGAGAGCTGAGTGCTTGCCCACCTTTAGTGATCACTTCGTCAGCCAGAGGGATATCGGATGTAATCACAAGATCGCCGGGTTCAGTGCGCTTTACGATTTCATCATCAGCAATATCAAACCCGCTTGGCACTTGAATTGAGTGAATGTTATTGCGTTTAGGAACGGGAACCAGATGGTTTGCCACAAAGGTACATTCAACCCCTGTGCGCTCAGCTGCGCGTACGATTGTTTCTCGGATAACCTTTGGACAAGCGTCCGCATCAACCCATATCTTCATAGTGTTCTATTTCTCTGTTAGCTTATTTATCGGTCAACTTATTGCTCAGTTGCCTTATTGGCCAGTTAACTTATTGTTCAGTTAACTTATTGTTCAGTTAACTTATTACTCAGTTAATTTGGCTTCAAGCGTGGCAACGCGAGCGGTAAGTTCAAGGATTTGCTTTTCCAGTTGGCTAACACGATCAAGTGCCGGCTCTTCTTGTGTCGCGACTTCCACTTTAGGGACGCGATTGGCGCTTTTCCAGCTTTTGATAGTCATGATTAAAGCTGGCATCGGAACGGATGTGCTCATACGAGCTTTAACTAAAGCAACTGTCGGCTCTTTCCCTTGTGCTTGCAGTCCTTCAAGCACTGATTTCAACTCTTCAGACACATCTTTTGTCAGCATGTTGACCTCCATTTTTAGTCTTTGGTCATTTTACTCGCTCCGGTGAATGATAGCGAATCATAAAACCGTCCATAGCTTGTGAGAGATCTCTTACAAAGGCTGTGAGATAACACGAATACATCACTAGAGAGATTTAAGTGCATATGGTTAAGCTTTTGAATTTTAATTGTTTTATATAATTAACAACTTTATTGAATTGAAAGTGTGATGCAAATCTATTGTCCAAAATCCTAAATCGCGTAAATTAAACCTTGTCGGAAGGATTCTGACACGGAACAGGAAAGCACCAAGGATTTGGTTATCTTCAGGATGAAGATTTGGTTACTTAGGATTGAGTAGTCAAGCATGGAGCGTAAGGACATTGTAGGGATACAGCCAGTTAACAGGAAGTTAGCTGCAACGGAATGACAATGGACACCTTTAGGATTTAAAGGGTTGGATTAGCATCAGGACGATGTAAAGGACACCGCTCACGGAACAAGTGATGTGCGCTAACTAGGATTGTTAGCTTTCAGGATGATTGGACACCGCTAGGACGGCGAAGTAAAGGAAAGAGCTGAAGGATTACAGCCACTATTATGGATGATGCATGGAGCATTTATTAGTAGCCGGACTGCTGCGAGTAAGACCCTAGCCCTGACACTTCGGTGTCGGGGCTTTTCTTTATCTGAGGCTTTTCTCTACCTAGGGGCTCTCTTTAATTCAGGAGCTTTTATCTAAGAGCGCGACATCTGCTTTTCTGCTAATAGTCAACACAAGGAGTGTTTTATGACGATAGCAACCTCAAGAACGCTGTTGGTACCTTATACCGAACAGCTACAACACGACTTTATCAAGTTGAATTGCTGCCCCATTAATCGTGCTGAAATGAATGGGCCGCACTCTATTGCCTCTGCGAAGCTCTTATTTCAAGAGATACTGCAAGACAACGCCGGCTTCTGCCGCGCGATTATCCATAACCAAACCCGTGAATATCTTGGACATGTCTTTGTTTCATCAGAAGAGGGTCAGCATGAGCTTGGCTTTATTTTGGATAAAGAATTTTGGAATCAAGGTCTTGCTAGCGAAGTGCTAAAACCTTTCTTCAGTTTGGTGTGTTTTGAAGAGCACCTAACGAATGTGGTTGCGACCGTTAATGTCGGTCATAACCCATCGATTAAGTTACTCGAAAAGTTAGGCTTTGCATTTAAAGAGACCAAACAAGATCAGTTTGGCCCTTATCATGAATATCGTTATACCGAGTTTTGCGACGTTACATTCTATGAGGCTGTAGCTCAAACCGCATAGAGCGGAAGCCGACCATAGTCAGTTTTCCTTGGTACAGATCATCACCCAATGCTGAAAACTCAAATTGGTACACAGTGTGCCAGCGCCAAATGGTGGTTAGCTCATGGCGCATCTTAAATTTATGACCACTGAAGGCAACGCTTAGTAGCTGCAAGTCGAGCTCTTTACATTTTCTCGCAATGGCAGTTTTCGCAAGCTCTGATTGCCTGCGCTGCTGCCAAAAGAAAAAGCAAAAGAAGCACAGCATCAAAATAGCCAATAAGTTATCTATCATTTAATCCATACTTCCTTTTATCTCTCTATTCCGTTCGTGATTTGAGCTTTTTGTTATGAGCTACTGAGCTGTTCTGTCTGGTATCTATTGCGACTTAGCCGCTTGTTGTAATTCTACAAGTGCATTGGCGAGTTCTGGTGATGGGTTCGAGTTCAATAATGGTAAAAATACCATTCTCAGTGTCGGAATCATCACTAAATCTGCAAATAACTGATTGAACAAGTTTTGGTTGCCCGTTTGTGCGAGACGCAGCAAGAACTGCTCAGCAATCGCAGGATCTTGCAGTGCGTGCCAGCTGCGACCAGCCAAACCAATCAATACTTCTTGGTGGCTTAAGCGCGGGCTAGCCAGAACTTGGTTAATTACGGCGTTGGTTGTGCTTTGCTCTGCGCCAGAAAGGGCACGTACCAGTGCTGACAGTAAGAACAGATCTGGCTCTTGACTGTTAATCTCATTCTCTGCCATTTCTTGTAAGCGTTGAGCGAGCTTGTCATTGATTTGCGTATGCTCAAGCGCCCCGAGAGTCGCGTATAGAGGTTCTGAAGGCAGCTTATTCAATGCTTTGCGAATCGCGACACCATTTTGTTGGCTGCCTAAACGAGCACACATATCAGTGATGCCTTGTAGGCCAACGGTTTTCCAGTTGTCCCAGCCTAGATCGCCTGTGAAGTAGTGTTGAGCGTGTTCGTAGTATTGGCTCGTTGCAAGGTCTAAACCTGCTCTTACTTGGCTATGGAACACGGCCATTTTGTCTTCTGAAGGCTTGAAGGTATATGGGTTGTTTGACAGCTTTTGTTGTTGCTCTTCGCTGATCTCACCGTTCAAACGTGTGCCCATCGCTTCGATAACAAACTTAAGGAAATTGCCGACATCACCTTGATGTAATAGGCCTCTTTCGTCCAGTTTGAATTTTAGGAACCAGATCCAAGGTTGCTTGTGTTCGTTCCAGTAACTAATCGCTAAGTGAGCTTGTTTCTGAAGTGGAAATGGGTACGGCTGTTTCCCTTGCTCAACATCAGAGAATAAGGTGTTGTCGATCTTCTGAATACGGCGACCTAGGTCGTAGATATCGTACTGGCAACCGCTATTCTTTAGTAACTGAGTGAGCGTGTGAATCGTTTCCATAGTAATAAAGCTCCTAACTTTCTTTCCTAAATAGATGGTACTCTATGCCCCAATTTCAAGGTCACTAGATAAATAACTTGGTGAAAAATGACAGCAGCCACAAAGTTACCTCTTTTACTTCAACAATTAGAACAACAAATGCGCCAATGTTCGCTATGGAGCACGCTTCCGCCTTCGGATGAAGCTCTGGCGAGCGTTGAACCTTTCGGGATTGATTCGTTACAACCGGAAGAGTGGTTGCAGTGGATCTTTATCGTTAAGATCAACGCAATGATGGATGCCCAAATGAGCCTACCGAAAGGCTTTGCTATCCATCCTTATTTTGGTGAAGTGTGGAAAAATGAGGCAGACAAAGTCGAACTGCTAGTGACAATTCAGAGCATTGATGAGGTATGTGCGTAATGTTAGAGATCATTTATCAAGATGAGTACTTTGTCGCGGTGAATAAGCCCGCTGGCATGCTAGTGCATCGTTCATGGTTGGATAAACACGAAACGCAATTTGTTATGCAGACATTGCGCGATCAAATTGGTCAGCATGTATTTCCATTACACCGCTTAGACAGACCGACATCGGGTGTGTTGGTGTTTGCGTTGTCGAGTGAGGTTGCTTCACAGGTGATGCCAATGTTCGCTAATCATGAGATGCAAAAAACCTATCATGCGATTGTCCGTGGTTGGATAGAAGAGGGCGATACGCTCGATTATGCACTTAAGGTTGAGCTGGATAAGATCGCAGATAAGTTCGCGAAAGAAGACAAAGAAGCGCAAGAGGCAGTGACAGTCTATGAACCGCTAGCAAAAGTAGAAGTGCCATATTCAACAGGACGCTTTCCTACGAGCCGCTACTGCTTGGTTGAGATGATGCCAAAGACAGGTCGCAAACATCAGCTGCGTCGTCACATGGCTCATCTAAGACATCCGATTGTCGGTGATACTTCACATGGTGATGGTAAGCACAATCGACTGTTCCGTGATGATTTAGATTCGCATCGTTTGTTGTTGCACGCTTCTGAGCTTCGCTTTATCCATCCTTTCACAAAAGAAGAGTTGGTGATGAAGGCCAACCTTGATGAAACTTGGCTAAGGTTGTTTGAAACCTTTGAGTGGGATACTAACTTAATCGATGCTCAAACTTGCTTGTCTAAGTAAGTCTCGCGTGTTTAGGCAATCTCCAGTCTAAGTGAATAGAGAAAATAGAATAAAAAACAAAGGGCTGATAGTGATATCAGCCCTTTTTGTATCTGTATAACCTTAACGGCATAACTAATGTTGGTTAGTTAACAGTAATAGTTAGTCGCGGGATCATTTTAGCTTTTCTAGATCAGCTTCGATCTCAGCGATCTTGCTTGATACCACTTTCTCTAGATGGCGTAAGTCGGTAAGGATCTTCTGCTTCACATCCACCTCAGCCGTTGGCGTCGGTTTGGTGATTTTGTTGAGTTCATCAATCACAAGAGTGAGGTTGCGGTTAATCTCTGTCACTTCTTTGTATTGATTATTGCCACCGCTAACAAGCACACTTTTTACTTGTCGTGGGTACTTAAATTTAACGCTTTTCGCGAACAGTTCCCCTTTCTGCTTACGAAAGTAAATCTTCAGGATATCTTTGTGCGCTTCTTGGCGAAGGGAGTAACGTTCAATCTGTTTAGGTTCGTGGATACCTAAGCCAGTGAGGTTTGGATACATAAGCGACCTCTAGGTTATGAATGTAATACTTTTATGTAATTGACTTGATCAATGTAGCAGCCTAACGACGAGCTAGATAGTTGATATCTGTGAATTGATTGTAAGTTGTGGGCAAGATCGCTCTCTATCTTTGCCCACACTTATTTGGTTATTAAACCTGTTTTTAGACTGAATTCGCTTTCTAAGGTGCGAGTTCTGAAACATGCTCAGTTAACCTTTCTCTTAGCGCTTGTTCCTGTTCTTCAGACAGTCTGCCTCCCGCATCACTGGTCAGAATAAACAAATCTTCAGCTCTCTCACCTATCGTGGTGATTTTCGCACCGTGCAAGTTGATGTCTAGCTCCGCAAAGGTTGCACCGACTTGAGCCAATAACCCCGGCGTATCAAGAGCTCTTAACTCCATCAAGGTACGTTTCTTGCTCTTGGTTGGTAGGAACTCAACTAAGGTTTTGACCTTAAAGTGTTGCAAGTTACGTGGCGTGCGACGCGTCTTAATCTTAGTCGGGCGGCCATCAGTCAATACATGAGTCAGATGTTTAGCAACGGCTTTGTGTCTTGCTTCATCAATCGCTTCGCCGTGCTGGTCTAGTACGATAAAGGTATCCAAAACATGACCATCTTTGCTAACCATGACCTGCGCGTCATGAACGTTAAAGTTACGTCTGTCGAGTTCGGCAACCACGGTCGCAAACAGTGCTGCTTGGTCTTTACAATAAACGAACACTTCTGTGCCACCGCGCGTCGCTTTCTTACTGATCAGCACTAACGGTTGGCTTGGGTCTTCTAGGCGAAGTAAGTGCTCACAGTGCCAAGCGATTTGTTTATGTGTGTGACGCAAGAAATAATCGGCCTTAAAGCGTTGCCACAACACTTCAATCTCACGAGCGGTGAAGCCTTCTTTACGCAGCAGTGCTGATGCCATTTGTTGGTTGTGACGAATACGGTCTCTGACATCGACAGGGTTTTCCAAGCCGCGGCGCAGTGCTCGCTGCGTTGAGTGGAACAGCTCAGCTAACAGGGTTCGTTTCCAACTGTTCCATAGCTCAGGGTTAGTCGCACAGATATCGGCAACGGTTAAACAAACCAGTAGCTCGAGTGATTCTTCATCACGCACTTTTTTGGCGAATTCGGTGATCACATCTGGGTCGTAGATATCACGACGTTGAGCCGTTACTGACATCAATAGGTGATTTTGTACCAACCACGCGACTTGTTTGGCTTCAGGCTTCGATAGCCCGTGTTCAATACAGAAAGAGTAAGCCTCAACCGCACCTATCTCAGAGTGGTCTCCGCCGCGGCCTTTGCCGATGTCATGGAAGATAGCGGCAAGGATAAGCAACTCTTTCTTCTGTACTCGAGGATAGACTTCACAGCAGATAGGGTGCTTATCGTGGTTTTCGACTTGACCAAAGCGGTTGATGTGCTTGAGCAGGCGGATACTGTGCTCATCCACGGTGTAAACATGGAATAGGTCAAACTGCATCTGACCAACGATCTGGCTCCACTGCGGTAAGTACGCAGAGAGCACGCCCAATTTGTGCATTAAGCTAAAGGCTTTGTGCAGGGCATTAGGGTGGCGAACTAGATCCATGAACTTGTCACGAGCTTCAGGAATGGTATGCAGGAATCGGTTCAATCGACGGCGTGCCGTACGCAGTTGTCGCAATGTTGGTGGACTTACCCCTTCGATAGTCGAGTCATTGGCGATATGGATGAACATATCGAGAATGGTTTCTGGTCTTGCTTGGAATAGGGCAGGCTTGCGCGCTTCGATCAACGAACCTCGACGTTGGAAATCACTATCGAGAATTTCAGCATCTTGGGTTTGACCGCCATTGATGATCGCTTGATCGAACAGCTTAAGCAGCATCTTATTCAGTTCAGCAACACGACGAAGAGTTCGGTAGAACTCTTTCATCATCATCTCAACACCACGGTTTCCTTCACCCGTATAACCCAGATGTTCAGCGACTTGAGCTTGATGCGCGAACGTTAAACGGTTGTCGTAACGGCGCAGTTCAATATGCAATGCAAAGCGAACACGCCATAAAAAATCTTGGCACTCAACGAGCTCACGATATTCAGCATCGGTCAGAAAGCCGTATTTGCTCATCTCTAACAAAGAGGTCGCGCCGAAGTGGCGACGCGCAACCCAGCTCAGGGTATGGATGTCTCTGAGCCCTCCCGGAGTCGATTTGATGTCCGGTTCTAAATTATAGGTGGTGTCGTGGTAGCGAGCATGACGCTCTCTCTGTTCTTGAATCTTGGCTTTGTAAAACGTCTCACTTGGCCAAAATGAATCGGAATGAATCTTCAGTTTTAGTTCTTGGAAAGTGTCTTCACTACCACATAACAATCGCGACTCTTGTAGGTTGGTCGCGACGGTTAAATCATCGGTGCCGATATCGAGACACTCAGTAATAGTTCGCACAGCATGGCCAACTTCGAGCTTTAAATCCCAAAGTAGAGTAATGAATTGACTGACCTTTTCACCAAGAGCTGGTGGTAGTGTTTTTTGCGAGACAATGAGAATATCAATGTCAGACAAAGGATGCAGTTCGCCACGACCATAACCACCCACTGCGACAAGTGAAATATGAGGCAGTTTGTTGAATCCGAAATTTTCCCACAAACGATTGAGAAGTAAATCCATGTATTCGGAGCGGAGTAGAACCAAATCGGTGACGGGATGGTGGTTCAGAAATTCATTTTTTTGATACTGCGTGAAGATCTCGAGCTGATTTTTTAATTCGCAGATTTCAATTTGTTCGTCATTGAACGTAAGAGGGCATTGATAAGGCATAGTCTGCTATCCGTGCAAGCAAATGAGAATAGTAAACAATTTAACAGAAGCTGATGGAAAATCGAAATTGAGTGGATAAAAAATATCCTCGACAATGCGAGGATATTTTTAAAAGGCTGATGCGCTCAGTTCGGTGAACTAAGCGTTCTTCATGATACGTGGGATTGTATCATCGCTGCGCAGTGTTAGTACTTCACAACCAGTATCAGTTACAACCAGAGTGTGCTCCCATTGAGCCGAGTTCTTGCTGTCTGCTGTGTATACTGTCCAGCTATCTTCGTCATCAAGACGACAGCCAAACTTACCCGCGTTGATCATTGGCTCGATAGTGAAGCACATGCCTGCTTTTAGCACGGTGCGATCGCTGTTCTTGTAGTGAACTACTTGTGGATCTTCGTGGAATTCAGAACCAATGCCGTGACCACAGTAATCTTTAACAATAGAGAACTTAGCGCGTGGGTTGTTCTTGTTGTTTGTTTTGATGTACTTCTCGATAGCAGTACCGATTTGACCAAGTTGAACACCTGGCTTAACTTGGCGCATGCCTTCGTAAAGTGCTTCTTGAGCAACCATGCACAGACGCTTGTTTGCAGGTGAAACCTCACCCACTAGGAACATCTTAGAGGTGTCACCGTGGTAGCCTTGAGGGCGAGTACTAAGATCGGCATTTGCGTCATCAGGGATGATAACTGTGATATCAACGTTCAGAATGTCGCCATCTTTGAGTACCGCAGGTTTGAATTGACCTGTGCTACCCGTCTCGTCTTGTGACGCGGGAATGCCGTGACACACAATATGATTGATAGACGTACAGATAGACTTAGGGAAACCGTGGTAATCGAGTGGCGCAGAGTATGCACCTCTTTCTAGAGCGTACTCATGACAAAGCGTATTGAGCTCTTCCGTCGTGGTACCCACTTGGATGTGAGGTTCGATCATCTCAATAATGTCAGCGGCCAGCTTGCCGGCGACGCGCATTTTTTCAATTTCTTCAGCAGTTTTAATTTTTACAGCCATTGCATATCTCTTAATTTGGTAGCACCTAAGTGTGCATATTGGGGCTATTCTATCAGTGCAGCAATTTAGCGCAACATTACCATGTCCGTACAATACTGGAGGATACTGTTAACGTGATTAAATAATGTTCGGTTAACAGATGCAGAACCTGCTTGATATAGACACTATTTTATAGAGAAAATTTACCTTTAGAGATCAGTATAGCAGTCGCCATTTTTAGAATTTTTTCTAGCCATAGATAGACAAAATATGGTATAAAGCGCGCCGGACATCAGGACTGTTTTCTCCAATTGGCGAAACAAGCTTTATGTCCACTAACTTATTTCTTTAAATCACACACATTCCGACACATGTTCCGGGGTGCCTCAACAACACAGATAACGGCTGAAAAGTGGTTAGTTGTTAGGGGTCGGATTCATGGGGGATGTGGAGGCCTAACCCCATAGAGGATTTTAAAATGGCAACTGTATCAATGCGCGATATGCTTAAAGCTGGTGTTCACTTCGGTCACCAAACTCGTTACTGGAACCCAAAAATGAAGCCATTCATCTTTGGTGCTCGTAACAAAGTACATATCATCAACCTAGAAAAAACTGTACCAATGTTCAACGAAGCTCTAGCAGAAATCGCTAAAGTTGGTGAGAAGAAAGGTAAAGTTCTTTTTGTTGGTACTAAGCGCGCTGCATCTGAAGCTGTTAAAGAAGCTGCTATCAACAGCAACCAGTTCTACGTTAACAACCGCTGGTTAGGCGGTATGCTAACGAACTACAAAACTGTTCGTCAGTCTATCAAGCGTCTGAAAGAACTTGAAGCGCAAGCTCAAGACGGTACTTTCGACAAGCTAACTAAGAAAGAAGCTCTAATGCGCACTCGTGAAATGGAGAAGCTAGAGAAGTCTCTTGGTGGTATTAAGAACATGGGCGGCCTTCCAGACGCTCTATTCGTAATCGATGCTGATCACGAACACATCGCAGTTAAAGAAGCAAACAACCTAGGTATCCCAGTTTACGCTGTAGTTGATACTAACTCTAACCCAGACGGCGTTGACTTCGTTATCCCAGGTAACGATGATGCAATCCGTGCAGTACAGCTTTACCTAAACGCTGCTGCAGACGCGGTTAAAGAAGGTCGTAACAAAGATGTTGCTGCTGTAGCTGCTGAAAAAGACGGTTTTGTAGAAGCTGAATAATAGCGGCTCTGAGCCATATTTAGTTCATATTAAGCGGTCATAATCGGTGGCTTAACGGACTGAATACAGTCAATATCAGGGGCCAATTAATTAGGCCCCTGTTTTTTATCTTTTTTAGAATTTACTGAGGAATAGAGAATGGCAACTGTAACTGCAGCTCTAGTTAAAGAACTTCGTGAACGCACAGCTGCGGGCATGATGGAATGTAAAAAAGCACTTGTTGCTGCTGAAGGCGACATCGAGCTAGCAATTGAAAATATGCGTAAATCTGGCGCAGCGAAAGCAGCTAAAAAAGCTGGTAACGTTGCTGCTGAAGGCGCAATCATCATCAAAGAAGCAAACGGCGCAGCTGCTCTTCTTGAAGTTAACTGCCAAACTGATTTCGTAGCTAAAGATGCAGGTTTCCTTGCATTCGCTAACGAAGTTGCTGAAGTTGCTCTAGCAGAACGTCTAGAAATCGCTGCTCTTCAAGCTAAATTTGAAGAAGCGCGTATTGCACTAGTAACTAAGATCGGTGAAAACATCAACATCCGTCGCGTACAATTCGTTGAAGGTGTTGCACTAGCTTCTTACCGTCACGGCGAGAAAATCGGTGTTGTTGTTGCTGGTGAAGGCGAAGCTGAAACGCTTAAGCACGTTGCAATGCACGTTGCTGCATCACGTCCTGAGTTCCTAAACCCAGAAGACGTACCTGCAGACGTAGTTGAGAAAGAAAAAGCAGTTCAAGTTGAAATCGCTATGAACGAAGGCAAACCAGCTGAAATCGCAGAGAAAATGGTTGTTGGCCGTATGAAGAAATTCACGGGCGAAATCTCTCTAACTGGTCAAGCTTTCATCATGGAACCTAAGAAAACTGTTGGCGAAATCCTTAAAGAAAAAGGCGCTGCAGTATCTAACTTCGTACGTCTAGAAGTTGGTGAAGGTATCGAGAAAGCTGCTGAAATGAGCTTCGCTGACGAAGTTGCAGCGGTACAAAAAGGTTAATCCTTAGCGTATTGTTTGAAAAAAGACCGTGGCAAATGCTGCGGTCTTTTTATGAATAGTGAACTATTTTTGAAGGCAACGTTAGTAGTTATGAATGCAAACTGACTTACTCAGTTTTTATCCATGACTGTTAATCATCAACTCTTTGGAAGGTAAACTCCATGACTACGAACCCTAAACCAGTGTATCAACGTATTCTGTTAAAACTTAGCGGTGAAGCGCTACAAGGCGAAGAAGGTTTTGGTATTGACCCAACGATCCTTGATCGTATGGCTCAAGAAGTAAAAGAATTGGTTGAACTAGGCGTTCAAGTTGGTGTTGTTATCGGTGGCGGTAACTTGTTCCGTGGTGCTGGTCTTGCTGAAGCTGGCATGAACCGCGTTGTTGGTGACCACATGGGTATGCTTGCAACGGTAATGAACGGCCTTGCAATGCGTGACGCTCTTCACCGTGCTTACGTAAACGCACGTGTAATGTCTGCAATCCCTCTTAAAGGTGTGTGTGACGACTACAACTGGGCAGATGCAATCAGCCAACTACGTCAAGGTCGCGTTGTGATCTTCTCTGCTGGTACGGGTAACCCATTCTTCACTACGGATTCTGCTGCATGTCTACGTGGTATCGAAATCGAAGCTGACGTAGTTCTAAAAGCGACAAAAGTAGATGGTGTATTTACTTCTGACCCTGTAGCAAACCCAGACGCAGAGTTGTATGATACGTTGTCTTACAACACGGTTCTTGATAAAGAACTTAAAGTAATGGACTTGGCTGCATTTACGCTAGCACGTGATCACAAAATGCCAATCCGTGTATTTAACATGAATAAACCAGGCGCACTACGTCGCGTGGTTATGGGTGAAACTGAAGGTACATTAATCAGCGACGCTGACTAATTTTTCGGGCTTACTGAGGTGTTGTACCTTGGTAAGCTTATCCTTATCACTCCAAATAAAAAGCTTTCTTGAAGAAAGAACATAATCAAGGTGAAATTGTGATTAACGAAATCAAAAAAGACGCTCAAGAGCGCATGGTAAAAAGTGTTGATGCACTAAAAAACAGCCTGCAAAAGATTCGTACAGGCCGTGCGCACCCGAGCCTACTTTCTGGTCTTACTGTTGAGTACTACGGTGCTCCAACGCCTTTGACTCAAGTAGCTAACGTTATCGCTGAAGATGCACGTACACTAGCTATTACAGTGTTTGATAAAACACTGACTCCTCTAGTTGAAAAAGCAATCCTGACATCTGACCTAGGCCTAAACCCTATGTCTGCTGGTACGGTTATCCGTGTTCCACTTCCACCGCTAACGGAAGAGCGTCGTAAAGACCTAGTTAAAATCGTTCGTGGCGAAGCTGAAGGTGGCCGTGTTGCTATCCGTAACATCCGTCGTGACGCGAATGGCGATCTAAAAGCACTTCTTAAAGATAAAGAAATCTCTGAAGATGAAGATCGTAAAGCACAAGACGAAATTCAAAAGCTAACTGACGCTGCGGTTAAGAACGTAGACGAAGTTCTAGCTGTTAAAGAAAAAGAGTTGATGGAAGTTTAATTTTCCATATTCTTTTCTTTCCGGAAAAACGCTGTACTCACGGTGCAGCGTTTTTTTATGCTACTCTGTTCGACTATTAGAATTTGATTCACTCTTTTATGCATAATTCTCAAGCGTTCACAGACTCTCTTCCTAAACACATTGCTATCATTATGGATGGTAATGGTCGCTGGGCAAAAGCTCAGGGCAAGCCTCGCGTCTTTGGCCATAAAAACGGTGTTCAAGCCGTTCGTAAAACTATCTCTTCTGCAGCCAGACTTGGCATTAAAGCCGTTACTCTTTTTGCATTTAGTAGCGAAAACTGGCGTCGTCCTGAAGAAGAAGTCGGTATCTTGATGGAACTGTTTATTTCAGTGCTGTCGAGTGAAGTTAAAAAGCTTCATAAAAATAATCTACAACTTCGTGTTATTGGTGATAAAAGTCGTTTCAATGATCGACTACAAAAGAAGATAGAAGAAGCGGAAGCTTTGACTAGCACCAATACGGGTATGGTTATTAATATTGCAGCTAACTACGGCGGTAAGTGGGATATTCAGCAAGCAATGACCTCTATTGCTCAACAGGTAAAGTCTGGTGATATTAATGTAGATGACATTGATGAAGCTATGATTACACAGCACCTGACAATGGCAGATATTCCTGAAGTCGATCTACTTATCCGTACCAGTGGCGAATGCCGCATTAGTAATTTTATGCTTTGGCAGTTGGCTTACGCCGAAATGTATTTCACTGAACAATTCTGGCCAGACTTTAATGAAGACAGCTTAGTAGAAGCTGTGACTTGGTTTGTTAACCGTGAGCGTCGTTTTGGATGCACCGGTGAGCAAATTAAAGCTCTGATGGACAGTTAATAAGGATTTTTTGGTTTGAAACAACGAATTATTACGGCGTTGATTTTAGCTCCCCTAGTTATTCTAGGTATTTTCGAGTTATCACTTCCTACATTTATTCTTTCACTAGCGGTAATCTCGCTATTGGGTTTTTGGGAGTGGACTCAGTTTGTTGAAAGCAAATCACGTTATGTAGCGTTGATTCCAACGGTTGTGGTAAGTGCTGCAAGTTTTGCTTTTATCCCTTTTGATGCATTTAGCCTTAATAACTTGTCTACTGCTCACTACGCCATTCTAACGATTGGCTCGATTTGGTGGGTAATCGCGAGTGGCATGGCGGTGACTTATCCTAAGTCTATGCCTGCATGGAAAGACTCTTCTCTTCTTCGTCACGCCTTTGGTGTGCTGACTCTGCTGCCATTCTTCTGGAGTGTGGTTATCCTGCGTGCTAACGGTATCGATGCTGATCCTTACCACGGTGCTAAACTGGTGATGTTTGTTTGCTTGCTTGTTTGGGCTGCAGATAGCGGCGCATACTTTTCAGGAAAGAGTTTTGGTAAGCGTAAAATGGCACCAGCGGTAAGCCCTAATAAGACGATTGAAGGTCTTATCGGTGGCATTATTACTGCGGTGATCGTGGCTTGGATCTTTGCTGACTTGTTTGACATCCAATTCACAAGCCCACTTCACATGATTGTTATTACCCTTGTGACCGTTGTTATTTCTGTTCTAGGTGACCTTGTTGAGAGCATGTTTAAGCGTGTTTCTGGGGTGAAAGACAGCAGTAATCTGATTCCTGGTCATGGTGGTATACTAGATAGAATAGATAGCTTAACGGCTGCATTCCCTGTCTTTGCTCTGCTTTATTTAGCATTCTAATAAAAAAGGGCAGTGATTCTGCCCTTTATTACATTTCTACGGTCATATGTGATGCGAAATCTAACTATCCTTGGCGCTACCGGCTCAATTGGTGCAAGTACACTAAAAGTCGTTGAGCAAAACCCAGATCTCTATTCAGTGGTTGCACTGGCTGCAGGCTCGAATGTTGAAAAGATGCTGGCGTTAGTTGAAAAGTGGCAACCAAGCTATGTTGCTATGGCTTGCTCTGATGCAGCGTCTCAACTGACTGAAGTGTTGTCCGTGAGTTACCCTAACGTAAAAGTACTTTCAGGCACTGAAGGCATGTGTCAGGTTGCTTCTCTAGAGGAAGTGGACACGGTAATGGCCGCGATTGTTGGTGCCGCTGGTTTACTTCCTACTATGTCTGCGGTTAAAGCGGGCAAGCGTATCTTGCTTGCAAACAAAGAAGCTTTGGTGATGTCTGGGCAGTTGTTTATCGACGCCGTGGAAAAATACGGTGCAGAGCTGCTTCCTGTCGATAGCGAGCATAATGCTATTTTCCAATGCCTTCCGCAGAACGTACAAACTAACCTAGGCCGCTGTAACCTTGAAGAAAACGGCATTAACCATATTCTTCTGACTGGTTCTGGTGGTCCTTTCCGTTATACCGATGTGGCTGAACTCGAATCAGTGACTCCTGAACGCGCAATTGCACACCCTAACTGGTCTATGGGGCCTAAGATCTCTGTCGATTCTGCGACTATGATGAATAAAGGGCTAGAGTACATTGAAGCGAAATGGCTATTTAATGCTTCTCAGGAGCAGTTAAAGGTCATCATTCACCCGCAGTCTGTGATTCACTCGATGGTTCAGTACAAGGATGGCTCTGTGCTTGCTCAAATGGGCGAACCAGATATGGCAACGCCAATCGCTTTGACGATGTCTTACCCTAATCGTACCGAGGCGGGTGTTAAGCCTTTAGACTTTACTAAAGTGGGTGAGCTTACCTTCTTAGAACCAGATTTCAGTCGTTACCCGTGTTTGAGGTTAGCGATTGAAGCGTGCTACTTAGGTCAGCATGCGACAACAGCCATTAATGCAGCAAACGAGATCGCGGTCGATGCTTTCTTGAACAATCAGGTGAAGTTTACCGATATTGCTGTCATTAACGAACACGTTATGAGCAAAGTATGTGAACAACATAACTCTGAGGGTTTAGATAGCTTGGAAAGCCTTCTCGAGCTCGATAATATGTCTCGTCAAATAGCCATTCAATTTATTAAAGAGCAGCTAGCATGAGTGGAATTCTGTGGAACTTCGCATCTTTTATCGTAGCGCTTGGCATTCTGGTTGCTGTTCATGAGTTTGGACACTTCTGGGTCGCTCGTCGTTGTGGTGTGAAAGTTGAAAAATTCTCGATTGGTTTTGGTAAATCAATCTGGAGTAAAGTGGGCCGTGATGGTACTGAATACAGCTTGTCAGTGATTCCACTGGGCGGCTACGTTAAGATGCTCGATGGTCGTGTTGACGATCTTTCTGAAGATCAACAGCAATACGCTTTCGACAAGAAGCCGCTTTGGAAACGAACGGCGATTGTGGGTGCAGGCCCTGCATTCAACTTTATCTTTGCGGTGTTCGCGTATTGGTTAGTATTTTTGATTGGCGTACCCGCGGTTAAGCCCGTGATTGGTGAAGTCACTCCACAATCTATTGCTGCACAAGCCGGAATTGAAACTGGAATGGAACTTAAATCTATTTCAGGAATCAAAACCGCAGATTGGGAATCAGTCAATATGGGGTTGATATCGCACATTGGTGATCAATCCATGACAGTGACGGTTGCTTCTCAAGACGACATCGGCTTTGAGCAACAAATGACATTGGATATTTCAGACTGGTCGTTCAACCCAGAAACTGAATCTGCAATGACAACGCTGGGCTTTAGACCGTATTCTCCAGAGATATCGACCGTACTGGCTCAAATCATTGATGATGGCGCTGCATACGATGCAGGTCTTGAAGCTGGCGATAAAATTGTTGAGATTAACGGGCAACCTATTGAACAGTGGCAGTCGGTTGTTGAGTTAATTCGTGCTAATCCAATGACATCATTGGACTTGGTCGTATTGCGAAATGGTGCCGAGCAGTCATTGGTTATGACACCAAAAAGTCGAGAGCTTTCTGATGGTTCGACAATCGGCTATGCAGGTATTGCTCCGGAAGTCGCAGAATGGCCAGAAGATTATCGCTTTGAGTTACAATTTGGTGTAATTGAGTCTGTAGGAAAAGCATTTGATAAAACAGGTCAAATCATTGGATTGACACTGACAATGCTTAAGAAGCTCATCGTTGGTGATGTTGGCTTAAACAACTTGAGTGGCCCTATTTCAATCGCTAAAGGTGCAGGTACAACCGCCGATTATGGTCTGGTTTACTTCTTGGGCTTTTTGGCTCTGATTAGTGTTAACTTAGGGATTATTAATTTGGTTCCGCTGCCTATGCTTGATGGCGGACATTTGCTGTTTTTCGCTATTGAGGCCGTTACTCGTAAACCGGTACCTGAGAAAGTTCAGGAAATGGGATACAGAGTGGGAGGGGCAATCCTCTTCTCATTGATGGCTCTGGCAATATTTAACGATTTTACTCGTCTGTGAATGGTTTCTCACAGGCATTGGTAGTAGCAAGGAATAATTAGAATAAGTATGGCGATTAAGCAAATTCTGTTCGCAAGTCTATTGGCCACTAGTGTGGCTGCGAACGGAGCACAAAACTTTGTAGTTCAAGATATCAAGATCGAAGGTTTACAGCGTGTTGCACTTGGTGCTGCTCTACTGAAAATGCCAGTACGTATTGGCGATGAAGTAGATGAAAGCGATGTGTCTGAGATCATTCGTGCACTGTATGCTTCGGGCAACTTTGAGGACGTTAAAGTACTGCGTGATGAAGGTGTATTGATTGTTCAAGTTCAAGAACGACCGACCATCGCAAGCATCTCATTCTCGGGTAACAAAGCGATCAAAGAAGAGCAACTTCAGCAGAACCTAGATGCGTCTGGTGTTCGTGAAGGTGAAGCCCTTGACCGTACTACGCTGAGTAACATTGAAAAAGGCCTTGAAGATTTTTACTACAGTGTTGGTAAGTACAACGCGACAGTAAAAGCGGTTGTGACACCTCTGCCACGTAACCGTTCTGACCTTAAGTTTGTGTTTACTGAGGGCGTATCCGCTAAGATTCAGCAAATTAACTTTATCGGTAATGAAGTCTTCTCTGACTCTGAACTGCTTAGTCGTTTCAATCTGAATGTTGATGTTGCATGGTGGAATTTCCTTGCGGATGAAAAATACCAAAAGCAAGTATTAGCCGGTGATATCGAAGCGCTGAAATCTTACTACCTTGACCGTGGTTACCTTAAGTTTAAGGTTGACTCTACGCAGGTGGCGATCTCTCCAGACAAAAAAGGTGTTTACATCACGCTTGGCCTCGATGAAGGCGAAGCCTACACCGTTAAAGATGTCTCTTTCCGTGGTGAATTAATCGGTCGTGAGGCTGACTTCGAAGCGTTAGTGCCATTCGAAGACGGCGATACGTACAACGGTTCTTCGGTAACGTCTTTGGAAGAGAACGTAAAACGAATTCTTGGTGAATCTGGCTACGCGTACCCACAAGTTCGCACGATTCCTGAATTTGACGATGAGACCAAAGAAGTGTCGTTGGTTATCAATGTAGAAGCGGGCAGCCGTATCTATGTTCGTGATATTCGATTCACGGGTAACAACTCAACGAAAGACGAAGTACTGCGTCGTGAAATGCGTCAAATGGAAGGCAGCTGGCTTAACTCTAAGTCTATTGATACCGGTAAGAGCCGTCTTAACCGTTTAGGTTTCTTTGAAACGGTTGATGTACAAACAGTGCGTGTTCCTGGCAGTGAAGACCAAGTTGATTTGGTTTACAACGTTAAGGAAGCGAACTCAGGCAGTATCAACTTTGGTGTTGGCTACGGTACTGAATCAGGTGTTAGTTTCCAAGTTGGTTTGCAACAAGATAACTTTGCAGGTTCAGGTAACCGTGTTGGCGTAAGTGCCATGATGAATGATTACCAAAAGAACGTGAGCTTAGACTACCGTGACCCATACTGGAACCTTGATGGTGTGAGCTTAGGCGGTAAGATCTTCTACAACGAATTTGAAGCCTCTGAAGCGGGCATCGTCGACTATACCAACCAAAGTTACGGTACCAGCCTAACATGGGGTTTCCCTATGGATGAGCTGAACCGTATCGAGTTTGGTGTGGGCTATACGCACAACAAGATCGGTAACGTACCGACTTATATCCAAGTTGAACAGTTCGCGAGAAGTATCGACCAATACGGTGACGAGCACATCTTAACCGATGACTTCGATATCAATATTTCATGGACGCGTAACAATTTGAACCGTGGTTTCTTCCCAACTGAGGGTAACCACCAACGTGCTTTCGCTAAAATGACGGTACCAGGCTCTGATGCTCAGTACTTCAAAATGCAGTACGATGTAAAACATTACATCCCGCTGACCAAAAAGCATGAGTTCACACTATTGATGCGCGGCCGATTAGGCTATGGTAATGGTTATGGTCAAACAGATGGTAACGATAACTTGTTCCCATTCTACGAGAACTACTACGCAGGTGGTTTTACAACCCTACGTGGTTTTGGCTCTAACTCAGCTGGCCCGAAAGCCGTTTACGGCAGCAGCACAGGTAATAACCCAACCTATGATACCGCTACTGATGATTCAGTGGGTGGTAACGCGGTTGCCTTAGCAAGCTTAGAGTTAATTGTACCAACGCCGTTTGCTTCTGATGAAGCGCGCAGCCAAATTCGTACCAGTGTCTTCTTCGATATGGCAAGTGTATGGGATACCGAGTTCGTAGACCGTGGCGCACCTAACAGTGGCGGCCAGTACTACTACGATTACTCTGATCCAACAAATTACCGTTCATCTTATGGTGCAGCCCTTCAATGGATGTCACCGATGGGCCCACTGGTTTTCTCTCTAGCGAAACCAATTAAAGTTTACGAAGGTGATGATGAGGAATTCTTCACATTCACCATTGGTAGAACTTTCTAATATTTAAAGGACAATATTTTGAAAAATATGATTAAAGCAGCAGGTTTAGGCCTTGTAGTTCTTAGCTCTTCTTTCTTTGCAACAGCTGCTGAAGCTGCGCAAAAAGTGGGTTATGTAAACACTGCACAAGTATTCCAGGCTCTACCTCAGCGTGAAGTTGTTCTTCAAAAAATGCAGGAAGAGTTCAAAGACAAAGCAGCTGAGCTACAGAGCATTCAAGCTGAAGCTAAAACGAAGATTGAAAAGCTTAAGCGTGATGGCGAGCTACTAGGTCCTGACGAAGTTGAGAAGCTACGTATCGAAGTAGGCCAACTAGACAGCAAGTACAAAATCAAAGCTCAAGCACTAGAAAAAGCAAGCCAACGTCGTGAAGCACAAGAGAAGCAGAAGCTATTCAAAGTGATTCAAGATGCTGTAACGAAAGTTGCAGAGAAAGAAGGCTACGACATGATCGTTGATATTCAAGCTCTGCAATACGGCAAGCCAGAATACAACATCTCTGAGAAAGTAATTAAAGCACTGAAATAAGTTTTATGAAGAATCTGACTTTAGCCGAATTGGCAACGATTACCGGGGGAGAGCTACACGGAGATGGTACAATTACCGTTTCAGCAGTCGCTCCGATGGATAAAGCGCAAGAAGGTAACATTACGTTCCTTTCTAACGTGAAGTACAGCAAGCACCTAGGTGACTGTAAAGCGTCCGCTATTATGGTTAAAGAGAGTGAGCGTGAACTGTGCAAGACTAACGTGATTGTGGTTAATGACCCTTATGTTGCTTTTGCTAAAGTTGCTCAAGCGCTTGATACTACTCCTGCTCCCGCAGCGGCTATTGCTGATTCTGCTTCAATCTCTAGCGAAGCAACCATTGGACAAAATGTGTCTATTGGCGCGAACGCTGTGATTGAGTCTGGTGTAGTACTTAGTGATGATGTGATCATCGGTGCTGGTTGCTTTATTGGTAAAAATGCAAAAATTGGCGCAGGCACTAAGCTGTGGGCTAACGTAAGTGTTTACCATGAAGTTGTGATTGGTGAAGGATGTCTGATCCAATCAAGTACTGTTATTGGCTCTGATGGCTTTGGCTATGCGAACGAGAAAGGTGAGTGGGTTAAGATCCCGCAAGTGGGTTCTGTTCGCATTGGTAACCGCGTAGAAATCGGCGCGTGTACTACCATTGACCGTGGTGCATTAGATGACACAATCATTGAAGATAACGTTATCTTAGATAACCAACTTCAAATTGCTCACAATGTTCACATCGGATATGGTTCTGCTCTTGCGGGTGGTACTATCATCGCAGGCAGCACGACGATAGGTAAGTACTGTATTATTGGTGGCGGCAGTGTGATTAATGGTCACATTGAAATCGTTGATGGCGTTACAATCACCGGTATGGGGATGGTAATGCGCAGCATCACTGAGAAAGGCATGTACTCTTCAGGTATTCCTTTACAGCCAAATAAAGATTGGCGTAAAACAGCAACGCGTGTTCATCGAATTGATGAAATGAACAAGCGTTTGAAAACCGTTGAAAAACTTATCGAGAAGAGCGCGGAATCATAATTCCAGCATTTCTAATAAAAGGCTCGCGTACAGCGAGTCTTTTTCGTTTATAATCCTTCTAATTAAATAAAGAATATATATAGGAATACGACTTTGACTACTGAACAGACAACGATGAACATTACTGAAATTCAGGAACTATTACCTCATCGCTACCCATTCTTAATGGTTGATCGTGTGACTAGCTTTGAAAAAGAAAAAACACTGACTGCGATTAAGAATGTCTCTGTTAACGAACCTCAGTTCACAGGCCACTTCCCACAACTTCCTGTATTCCCAGGCGTGTTGATCTTAGAAGCAATGGCACAAGCAACAGGCCTTCTAGCATTTAAATCTTTTGGTGCGCCTTCTGGCAACGAGCTTTACTACTTTGCAAGTGTTGATAAAGCAAAATTCCGTAAGCCAGTAGTACCTGGTGACCAACTGGTTATCGAAGTTGAATTCTTAAAAGAACGTCGTGGCATCGCATCGTTTAATGGTGTTGCTAAGGTTGACGGCGTAGTTGTATGTTCAGCTGAACTTAAATGTGCTCGTAGAGAGTTTTAATATGATTCATGAAACAGCGAAAATTCACCCGGCAGCAGTAATCGAAGGTGATGTAACTATCGGTGCTAACGTGACGGTTGGGCCTTTCACTTACATTGCTGGTAACGTGACCATTGGAGACGACACTGAAGTGATGTCGCACGTTGTGATCAAAGGTCACACAACCATTGGTAAAGAAAACCGTATCTTCCCACACGCTGTTATCGGTGAAGAAAACCAAGATAAGAAATACGGCGGCGAAGACACAACAGTTGTGATCGGTGATCGCAACGTAATTCGTGAAGCGGTTCAAATCCATCGTGGTACGGTTCAAGACAAAGCAACCACAGTGATTGGTGATGACAACTTACTTTGTGTTAATGCTCACGTAGCGCACGATGTTATTGTTGGTAACCACACTCACATTGGTAACAACGCTATTCTTGGCGGTCATGTAACGGTTGGCGACTACGCTGGTGTTATGGCACTTTCTGCGATTCACCCATTCTGCTCAATTGGTGCTTACGCATACATTGGTGGCTGTTCTGCAGTTGTTCAAGATGTACTGCCGTACGTGCTTGCACAGGGTAACCACGCGGCTCCATTCGGCCTTAACCTAGTAGGCTTGAAGCGTAACGGATTTGAGAAACCTGAAATTCGTGCACTACAGAAAGCGTACAAAGAGCTATACCGTTCAGGTAAAACACTTGAAGAAGCGAAAGCGGCTTTAGTGGAAATGGCAAAAGAGTTTACTTCGGTAGTTCCTATGCTTGAAATGCTAGAGAACTCTGAGCGCGGTATTATTCGTTAATACTCGATGTGGTTATGTACCAATCCGCGTAAGTATGACAATAATTACTTAATCAGATTGGTATAGCAAAAAGATCGCTAATCATTAGGCGATCTTTTTTGTTTTAGGCAAGAAGGGAATTGGAAAACTATGGCACAGCAAGAAACAGCAACCAACAGCACGGACTTTGTTTCGAATGAACCACTGCGCGTAGGTATCGTTGTCGGAGAACTCTCTGGTGACACGCTTGGCGAAGGTTTTATCAAAGCAATCAAATCGCAGTACCCGAACGCTGAATTCGTGGGTATTGGCGGACCAAAAATGAAGGCGCTTGGTTGTGAGTCTCTTTTCGAGATGGAAGAGCTGGCTGTCATGGGCTTAGTTGAAGTACTTGGCCGTTTACCTCGCTTATTAAAAGTGAAAGCAGAGCTGGTAAAGTATTTCACTCAAAACCCGCCAGATGTGTTTGTGGGTATCGATGCGCCTGACTTCAACCTAAGACTTGAACTCGATCTTAAGAACGCCGGCATTAAAACAGTTCATTACGTGAGCCCTTCCGTGTGGGCTTGGCGTCCTAAACGTATCTTTAAAATCGACAAAGCAACCGACTTGGTTTTGGCCTTCCTGCCATTTGAGAAAGCGTTTTATGATAAATACAACGTTGCCTGTGAGTTTGTTGGTCACACGTTGGCAGACGCGATTCCTTTAGAGCCAAGTAAACAAGATGCTCGAGAGCTGTTAGGTCTTGATCAAGACAAGCAGTGGTTAGCCGTACTGCCGGGCAGTCGTGGCGGTGAGATGGGTTTGATTGCTCAGCCATTTATCGAAACTTGCCAGCGTATTAAGCAGAAGTATCCGGATATCAACTTTGTTGTTGCGCTCGTTAACGAGCAACGTAAAAAGCAGTTTACTGAAATCTGGCAATCGACCGCACCTGAGCTTGAATTCACGTTAGTCGAAGATACGGCAACCAACGTGATTACCGCTGCTGATTCTGTGCTTTTGGCTTCAGGTACCGTGGCTCTCGAATGTATGTTGCTTAAACGCCCTATGGTGGTTGGTTACAAAGTAAATAAGCTGACGGGTTACATTGTTAAGAAGTTGGCGATCACTGAGTTTGTGTCACTGCCGAATATTTTGGCCGGTGAAGAGATCGTGAAAGAGCATATTCTTGAAGAGTGTCACCCAGACTTTTTGTTCCCGTCTGTCGATAAAATGCTATCAGCCGATAACAGTGCCTTGATCGAACGCTTTACCGAGATGCATCACTGGATCCGTAAAGACGCAGACAAACAAGCCGCTAACGCAGTATTGAAATTGATTGACCGACCTTTTGTTGAAGCATAAAGCGCTTACTTACAGAATATTAAGAGATTAGTTATGGCAGTAAAAGAGAAAAAAGAGCTTCCTCCATTTGAATACCCGCAAGGCTACCAGCTGTTTGCTGGCGTGGATGAAGTAGGACGTGGCCCTTTGGTTGGCGACGTGGTGACTGCTGCGGTTATCCTCGATCCAAACAACCCAATCGAAGGCTTAAACGATTCAAAAAAACTGTCTGAGAAAAAGCGCCTTGCTCTGCTTCCTGAAATTAAAGAGAAAGCATTGGCGTGGTCGGTTGGTCGTTGTTCACCACAAGAAATTGATGAGTTGAACATCCTGCAGGCAACCATGGTCGCCATGCAGCGCGCTATCGCTGGGTTGAGCGTTCAGCCTGACATGGCACTGATCGATGGTAACCGTGTTCCTCAACTTCCAATGGACGGTCTGGCTATTGTAAAGGGCGATTTACGAGTAGCAGAGATCAGTGCGGCGTCTATTATCGCTAAAGTGGTTCGCGACCAAGAGATGGAAGAACTCGACAAACTGCATCCAGAGTTTGGTTTTGCTAAGCATAAAGGTTACCCGACCAAAGCGCATTTCGAAGCGATTGAAAAACATGGTGTAACCGAGCATTACCGAAAGAGCTTTAAGCCAGTAAAACGTATTCTTGGCATAGACTAGAGCTTTACGTTAACTAGAGCTTAGCATCGAATAAAGTTGCTAACTTGTATTAGAAAAAAATAGAATACACACAGTTGTAATCCTAGGCTCAAACCTAGAACTCAGGAAAAATAATGTCAGATCCAAAATTTGTTCACCTACGCGTACACAGTGACTTTTCGATGGTGGATGGCCTATCCAAGGTGCCACCATTAGTTAAAAAAGTCGCTGAAATGGGTATGCCTGCTCTAGCATTGACCGACTTTACCAACCTGTGTGGTTTGGTGAAGTTTTACGGTACTGCCCATGGGTGTGGGGTTAAACCTATTATTGGTGCTGACTTCTTGATGCAGTCTCCGGATTTTGGCGATGAATTAACCAAGCTCACTGTTATTGCAACGAATAATAAAGGTTATAACAACCTAACATTATTGATTTCAAAAGCTTACCTTCGTGGTCATGTTCAACATCAGCCTGTTATTGATAAAGAGTGGCTGATTGAACATGCCGAAGGCCTGATCATTCTATCGGGTGCGAAGGAGGGTGAGATCGGTAAGGCGCTGCTGAAAGGCAATCGAGAGTTGGTTGCAAGCAGCGTTGAGTTTTACAAAACACATTTCGCAGACCGTTTTTACCTTGAGCTGATTCGTACTGGGCGCCCGGATGAAGAGTCTTATCTGCACTTTGCGCTAGAGCTTGCTGAACAAGAAGACCTGCCTGTTGTCGCGACCAACGAAGTGGTTTTCATTTCTGAAGACTTGTTTGATGCCCATGAAATTCGTGTGGCGATTCACGACGGTTTTACAATGGTTGATCCACGTCGACCGAAAAACTATAGCTCACAACAATACTTGCGTAGTGAAGAAGAGATGTGTGAGTTGTTCTCAGACATCCCTGAAGCACTGGAAAACAGTGTCGAAATTGCTAAGCGTTGTAACGTAACAGTTCGACTGGGCGAATACTTCTTACCTAACTTCCCAACGGAAGGTTTGGCGATTGAAGACTTCTTGATTAAAAAATCAGAAGAAGGCCTTGAGCGTCGTTTAGCGTTTCTATTCCCTGATGAGAAAATTCGAGCTGAACGCAGACCTGAATACGATGAGCGACTTAAGATTGAACTTGAAGTTGTCAACAATATGGGGTTCCCGGGTTACTTCTTGATCGTAATGGAGTTCATCCAGTGGTCAAAAGACAACGATGTGCCAGTAGGTCCTGGCCGTGGTTCTGGTGCCGGCTCTCTAGTCGCTTACGCCTTGGATATCACCGATCTCGATCCACTTGAATACGATCTACTTTTCGAACGTTTCTTGAACCCAGAACGTGTATCCATGCCCGATTTCGATATCGACTTCTGTATGGATAAGCGTGACCAAGTTATTGATCACGTGGCTGAAATGTACGGTCGTGATGCCGTTTCTCAGATCATCACCTTTGGTACCATGGCGGCAAAAGCGGTCATCCGCGATGTAGGCCGTGTATTGGGCCACCCGTTTGGTTTCGTCGATCGAATTTCAAAGCTTGTACCGCCAGACCCGGGTATGACGCTAGAGAAAGCATTCCTTGCTGAACCTGCATTGCCAGAGCTTTACGATGGCGATGAAGAAGTTCGTGAGCTGATCGATAAGTGTCGCATCCTTGAAGGTTGTACGCGAAATGCCGGTAAGCACGCAGGTGGTGTTGTTATCTCACCCACCACGATCACCGATTTTGCGCCAATCTATGCCGACGCAGAAGGTAACTTCCCAGTAACGCAGTTCGATAAGAATGACGTTGAAACGGCTGGCTTGGTTAAGTTCGACTTCTTGGGGCTGCGTACCCTGACCATCATCGACTGGGCGTTAGGCCTAGTGAATCCACGTTTGAAGAAAGAGGGGAAAGAACCGGTTCGTATCGAGTCGATTCCTCTTGATGACCAAGCGTCATTTAACCTATTACAAAATTCTGAAACCACCGCGGTATTCCAGCTGGAATCGCGTGGTATGAAAGACCTTATCAAACGTCTACAGCCCGACTGTTTTGAAGATATTATCGCATTGGTAGCCCTGTTCCGTCCGGGTCCTCTGCAATCAGGCATGGTAGATAACTTTATCGACCGTAAACACGGCCGTGAAGCGGTTTCTTACCCTGATGAAACGTGGCAACACGAATCGCTGAAAGAGACGCTAGAACCTACGTACGGCATCATCCTGTATCAAGAGCAGGTAATGCAAATCGCACAGATCCTTGCTGGCTATACGCTTGGTGGAGCGGATATGTTGCGTCGTGCGATGGGTAAGAAAAAGCCAGAAGAGATGGCAAAGCAGCGTGGTACCTTTAAAGAGGGTGCTGAAGCCAATGGTGTTGATGGCGAGCTGGCCATGAAGATCTTTGACTTGGTAGAGAAATTTGCGGGCTACGGCTTTAACAAATCTCACTCCGCAGCATATGCACTGGTTTCTTATCAAACGCTATGGCTGAAAACGCACTACCCAGCGGAATTTATGGCTGCGGTAATGACGGCAGATATGGATAACACCGAGAAGGTTATTGGCCTTGTTGATGAATGTTTCCGTATGAAGCTCAAGCTTTTACCACCAGATATCAACTCGGGTCTGTACCGCTTTAACGTGGATGAAGATGGCGCGATTGTTTATGGCATCGGTGCGATCAAAGGGGTCGGTGAAGGCCCTATTGAAGCGATTATTGAAGCGCGAAATAAAGGTGGTTACTTTAAAGACTTATTCGACTTCTGTGCACGTCTTGATCTGAAGAAGGTTAATAAACGTGTTATCGAAAAGTTGATTCTATCCGGAGCCTTAGATAGATTAGGTCCTCACCGAGCGGCGATGATGGCATCTTTGAAAGATGCGGTGAAGGCAGCGAGTCAACATCACCATGCCGAGTCTTTTGGTCAATCTGATATGTTTGGCGTGTTGACCGACGCTCCGGAAGAGGTTGAACACAAGTATACCCAAGTGCCTAAATGGCCTGAGAAGGTTTGGCTTGAAGGTGAACGTGAAACGCTTGGTTTGTATTTAACGGGTCACCCGGTTAACGCTTACATCAAAGAGTTAGCGAAATACACCAGCTGTCGTTTGAAAGATGCCACGCCAACGCGTCGTGACCAATCACTAACAATTGCCGGTTTGGTGATTGCTGCGAGAGTAATGACGACTAAGCGCGGTACGCGAATCGGTTTGATGACACTTGATGACCGATCGGGCCGAATGGAAGTGATGTTGTTCTCGGATGCGCTCGATCGCTACGCAGAATTGCTCGAAAAAGACAAAATTGTGGTCGTTTCCGGACAGGTCAGCTTTGATGATTTCAATGGCGGGCTTAAAATGTCCGCGCGCGAGGTCATGGACTTAGGAAGCGCCCGTGAGAAATATGCTCGTGGGGTGTCGATATCTATCGACCAATCCCAAATTAACGGTCAATTTTTTGAACGCTTTAGTCAAATCTTAGAACCTTATAGAGCCGGAACGGTCCCAGTCAATGTATACTACCAGCGTGCCGACGCTAGAGCGCGGTTAACATTGGGCACAGAATGGCGCGTGACGCCAAGTGATACATTACTAGACGAATTAAAACAGCTGCTTGGAAATAGCCAAGTAGAACTCGAATTTAACTAAAATTTAGCTTCGCGAATGCGGAGCTGAATCAACAAGGATTCATAGATGAGCCTGAACTTTCTAGAATTTGAAAAGCCTATCGCTGAACTTGAAGCAAAAATCGAAGCGCTACGTGACGTTTCGCGTCACGGTGGTGACACAGCGGTAGATCTAGACAAAGAAATCGAACAACTAGAGAAAAAAAGCTTAGAGCTTAAACAGAAAATCTTTAGTGACTTAGGTGCATGGCAGGTAGCTCAACTTGCTCGTCACCCTCAACGTCCTTACACCAAAGATTACCTGGAGCATGCATTCACAGAGTTTGAAGAGATGGCGGGCGATCGCGCTTACGCTGACGACAAAGCTATTGTGGGTGGTATGGCTCGTCTAAATGGCCGTCCTGTTATGGTTATTGGTCACCAGAAAGGTCGTGAGACTAAAGAGAAAGTGATCCGTAACTTTGGTATGCCAAAGCCAGAAGGTTACCGTAAGGCGCTACGTCTAATGGAAACTGCTGAGCGTTTCAACATGCCTATTATTACTTTCATCGACACAGCGGGCGCATACCCAGGTGTTGGTGCTGAAGAGCGTGGTCAATCTGAAGCTATCGCTAAAAACCTAAAAGTGATGGCTGGCCTTTCAGTTCCTGTTATCTGTAACGTTGTGGGTGAAGGCGGTTCTGGTGGTGCACTAGCGATTGGTGTTGGTGACTACGTGAACATGCTTCAGTACTCTACGTACTCAGTAATCTCTCCAGAAGGTTGTGCTTCAATCTTATGGCGCGATTCAGATAAAGCACCACAAGCAGCTGAAGCGATGGGCCTGATTGCTCCTCGTCTTAAAGAGCTTGAGCTTATCGACGAAATCATTCCTGAGCCTCTAGGTGGCGCGCACCGCGACCCTGCACAAACCGCTCAAAACATGAAAGACATGTTAGTTAAACAGCTAGAAGAGCTAGAGCAGTTTGATAACGAAACGCTGCTTGAGCGTCGTTACCAGCGTCTAATGAGCTACGGCTACTGCTGATAACTTGCCTTAGCGATAAGGCTAGCTATACGAACAAATGATGAAAGGGTTGGACTCAGTGCCAACCCTTTTTTATTATTAAAACATTATCCCTTAACACACGATCTCTTGGTTTATTAGCCTCATGACACACTTAATTGATACCTTCACATCTGTACTTGATCAAAGCGCGCTTAAGCCTTGTCGGTTGATCGTCGCTTTCAGTGGTGGTGTCGATTCACGAGTGTTGTTGGAGTTGGCTGCCCAATTCGCTAAGTCCCATCACATCGATTGCTGTGCGGTACATGTTCACCACGGCTTAAGCAACAATGCTGATTATTGGGCAGAGCAGTGCAAAACATGGTGTGATGCTTTGTCGGTATCCTTGTTCATTGAACGAGTCTCGCTAGATATTAGCCGTGGAGAAAGCGTTGAAAAGCTGGCTCGAGACGCGCGATACCAAGCCCTTAAAAAGCATATTAGACAAGGTGATGTGTTAGTGACAGGCCAGCACATCGATGACCAAGTCGAGACCTTCTTGTTAGCTCTTAAGCGTGGCAGTGGTCCGAAAGGGCTCTCTTCAATGGCGAAAGTGATGCCATTTTCAGGTGCTCATATCGTTCGCCCACTGCTGTCGGTGACGAGAACGGATATTGAAGTGGCGGCGCGCGATATGGCTTTAACTTGGGTAGAAGATGAGAGTAATCAAGACGTTCGCTTTGACCGTAATTTTATTCGTCATCAAGTCACTCCGACACTGACCGAGCGTTGGCCTAGTTTTCGAGAATCGGTCAGTCGTAGTGCTCAGCTATGTGCAGAGCAAGAGTTACTGTTGGATGAGTTGTTAGAATCTCACTTACAACAAGCTTTGACTGAGAAGCACAGCTTAAGTATTGAGGTATTATCTCAGTACTCTGATTTACTGCGTGCACGCTTATTAAGAATGTGGCTGAGCCGCTGTAATCAACCGATGCCGAGCCAAAAGCAGCTCAAACTTATATGGGATGAGGTGGCATGTGCTCAGGCAGACGCCAACCCTAAGCTGGTGTTGAATGAGGTTGAGGTTAGACGTTTTAATCATCAGCTCCATGTCGTAAAAGAGACCAAAGACTTGTCGAACTGGCAAAGTGATATCTCGATGGAAGAGAGCTTAGTTTTGCCTGACGGTTTAGGGGAACTACACTTAACTTCAGCGGCGAGTGATGGTGTATCTAACCACTGTGATGCGCAACATTTTAGTCTCAACACAACGAGAGGAACACTGCGAGTGATATTTAACCCTGAGGGATTGTCAGCACACCCTGTTGGGCGCGGTCATAGCAGGAAGCTTAAGAAGTTGTTTCAAGAGTACCAAGTACCCAGTTGGTTAAGACGCAGAACGCCGATATTAATGGATGGCGATCGAGTGATCGCTGTTTTAGGCTTATTCGTAGATAAAAACTACGAAGGTCAAGATTGTGAAGCGCTTTGGAGCAAGTAGAAAAAGTTTATGTCACAATTCACCGTCACTTTAATAAAAATAATTAATGGAATATGCAATGAAGAAAATTACACTAGGATTAGTTCTTGGATTTGGACTATTGAGTGGTAACGCTCTGGCGGCTGATGTTGCTGCGGGTCAAGCTAAAGCAGCAATCTGTGCGGCATGTCATGGTGCAGACGGTATCGCAGTGATCCCTGGCTATCCAAACCTTAAAGGTCAAAACGAGCAATACATCGCTTCATCAATTAAGGCCTATAAGAATGGCCAGCGCACCGGCGGTTTGGCCGCTGTAATGCAGGCTCAAGCTTCAATGCTGAGTGATGAAGACATCGCGAATCTAGCCGCTTACTACGCAAGCCTTAAGTAAAACCTTCTCAAAGCGCTGATTAAACAAGATGATAAATTTCGAGCCAGAGCTTTAAAGCTCTGGCTTTTTTCATTGAATGTTTACTATAGCTAACCGATAATGAGCCATTCGCACAGTTTAAGGGATGAACATGAAAAAGATTGAAGCCATTATCAAGCCATTCAAACTTGATGATGTACGTGAAGCACTTGCAGAAGTGGGTATTACGGGTATGACAGTATCTGAAGTTAAAGGCTTTGGACGTCAAAAAGGTCATACTGAGCTATACCGCGGCGCAGAGTACATGGTCGACTTTTTACCTAAAGTGAAACTAGAAATCGTTGTGACCGACGAAGTGGCTGACCAATGTGTTGATACCATCATTGAGACGGCTCAAACAGGTAAAATTGGTGACGGTAAGATCTTCATTACTGAAGTTGAACGTGTGGTACGTATTCGTACTGGCGAAGAAGACGAAGACGCCGTATAAAAAAACTATTACCCTAAAAGGAGCGTTTATCGCTCCTTTTTCATCTCTGGTAGGGTGCTGTATGTTTAAGAAAACCATCATTGTTATCACGTTATTGATAACGCTTGCTGTCGTTAGTTTTCATTTTATCTTCGTGATCCCGAATAAACCCAACCTGATCATTTCCTCTCAAAGTACCAGTAACGACATCTACAGTTGCTACCAAAACTCTGCACCGAAAGCGATTGATGTGTCTGATGGCTTAGACATTACTGTGTGGAATATCTACAAGCAAAACCGAAATAATTGGCAGAGTGAGTTAAATAAGCTGTCGGCAGGTAGCGATTTAGTCTTGCTGCAAGAAGCTAGTATGACAGAAGGACTTCGCCAATGGGTAATGAGCGGACAGTGGGGAAGCACACGTGTTAATGCGTTTGAGGCCTTTGAGCAAAGTGCAGGGGTACTCAACCTAGCAACCCATTTACCGATTGAAGCGTGTGCTTATACTCATGAAGAACCTTGGCTTCAACTGCCTAAATCGGCGCTTTGGTCGCGTTACCAACTAAACAATGGCGAAGAGCTGGCTGTGATTAATATCCACGCTGTGAACTTTACCTTTGGTACGGAAGATTACGAGGCTCAGCTCAAGAGCTTAACTGACAATCTGCAAAAGTATCGTGGGCCGGTTATTTTTGCTGGGGACTTTAATAGCTGGAGTGAAGCTCGCTTTGCTGTATTGAAAGATGCGTTGGAGAAGGTTGGTTTGACGGAAGTTGCCTTTGAGCCAGATAACAGAACTCAGTTCATTACAGGACTGGTGCTCGACCATGTGTTCTATCGAGGGCTAGAGGTAGAAAAAGCAAAAGCGCCCATTACGGACGCTTCTGATCATAACCCTATGCGAGTGACCTTTAAGGCTAAATAGTGATTAGCTATTAGTCATTGGAACTTAACCATTCGCACGGTGGTTACCTTGGGAAATCTAACGGAACAATAGGCTAGAGAGTCTTCGCTAGCCTTATCTCTTCTACTTAAAAGATTAAAATGTAGAGCGCCCAGATTAGGTAGTAGCCAACCCATGGTAAGCCTGAAATCACAAGCGCTTGCCCGCGTTCAAACTCAGTCCACGTTAATACCGCAGCATAACCTAGCACGATGTACCATGGCAGAAGCAGTGGTAATGAGCTAGCAAACTGTGACCAATCATTAGTTAGCGGTAACTTGATCAAGCCATTTAAGCTGTTCAAGTCGGCAGCGTAGTTCATCACATGTCCATGCTTGAGTATCAGGCTTGCGTAGCTTGCTACATCACCTAAAACAGCTGGGAATATAACAACCGATGCCGCTGCAAACCATCGCCAAAAGCTGTGCTGATGTTGGCTTGGCTTGGTTGCTAGGTTAAACCAGAATGCCAATAGAACGATGGTTAATGTTCGGCCAAATACGTCGCTGATGATTTCACTTGCGAGTAAGGTATTGCTGTCAAGTAACGCCAATTGGTCAGGATTCGTTTGAGCCAGTTGCTGCGAGAGCTCTGCACTTAACCATGCAAAATCTACATTCGAAAAATAAGCACCCCAAAACAAAAATGGGCTGAGCATTAATACGACGTAGGGTTGCCATCCCCAAGCACTTCGTTGATAAAGCGCTAAGAAACAAGCTGTTGGCGAACGGAATATATCCAACAGCATGACGAGTGGGTTACTTGACGGGTTCATACACTTACCTTAGTTACATCAACATACAGCTTCAGTTTTTGTCCTGGCTGTAGGTATTTTTTGTTCTGCAAAGTGTTCCATTTTACAACATCTGTACTTTTTACTTTGAACTTTGATGCAATACCGCTGACTGTGTCACCCGATCTTACGTTATAAAAGATCGTACGGATGATGGCGCCGTCTGAGCCGTTCTTCCAAATGACCAGTTCTTGACCAACTCTAAGCGTGTCGCGTGGTCCCATGCCATTCCACTTAGCCAGTGATTGATGAGAGACCTTATTTGCGCGTGCAATCGTCCATAGGCTGTCACCACTTCTTACAGTATGGCTGAGCTTATATTGACCACGACTCTTCGACTGTGTGCTTGCTAGGCGGTTTGAGGCGCTTAGGGCGTATGTCTTGTCGTCTTTGGTGGATGTTGGGATAAGTAAGTGCTGGCCAATACGAATATTGTTGTTGCTCAAACCGTTTGCAGAGCGGATCACTTTGCTGGTGGTGTTATATTTGCTTGCCAGTACGCTAATGCTGTCACCAGATTGAACCTTGTAACGCACCAACTTCATGCCTTTGCCTTTATTGGCAGCGACTTCTTTGTTGAATTTCTCAACTGAATCTAAAGGAAGTAATAGTTGTTGGTGTTTCTCTGGTGCCGTTGCCCATTGGTTGTAAGCCGGGTTGTAACCTTGAAGTTCTTTGACAGGAATGCCTGCGTAGTTCGCAGCAATGGCTAAATCAAGCTGTTCTTCAGGGTTAACCAGAGTCAGCACTGGCTTATTCGGGATCGCCGGAATATCGATGCCATACTTTTCTTGGTTGGCAATGACATCTGCTAGAGCAAGCAGTTTAGGTACATAGCTGCTGGTCTCTTTTGGTAAGTCCAAAGAGAAAAAGTCGATTGGCTTGCCAAGCTTCTTGTTCTTGCGGATTGCGCTGTTTACTCGACCACCACCACTGTTATAGGCAGCAATCGCATGATTCCAGTCGCCATCGAAACGTCGGTTAAGATCTGAGAGGAAGTCCAATGCGGCGTCGGTAGAGGCGGCAACATCGCGGCGGCCGTCATACCAAAAGTTCTGTTCAAGCCCGTAGTCTTTGCCAGTGCCTGAAATGAATTGCCATAGACCAGCAGCACTGCCATGAGAGTAGGCAAACGCATCGAAAGAGCTTTCTACAACGGGTAGTAGTGCCAATTCTAGTGGTAAGCCTTTTTCTTCAATCTTAGTCGTGATCAGATACAAGAAAGGTTCAGCACGCTTTGATACTGTTTTTAGATGACTCGGGTGCTTGAGATACCAAGTTCGGTAGTAGTCGACCTTCTTTTGGTCTGGCACTTCCATTTCAAGTTGCATCGCAATGCGTTTCCAAACATCTTCTTGTGTTTGTGGAGTAACGACAGGTGCTTCAACTTTTTGATCTTCTTTGGCTGTTGCTTCTGATGAAACGTTCGCTTGAGAAACTTCTTTAGTAGGAGATGTGTTGGTTTGCTCGGAAGCTTGGTCTGGATTCTCTGACTGAGTTAATTGGCAACCAGAAAGTAGTAATACCAAAGCCCAGCTGTACTTAACTCGCATGTTACAGCCTTTTTAATTAACGGCCGATGATAATACTTGCCACCCCCTATGAGTGACAAGTCTGTATTTGTTAAAATTCGTTCTTCCACGCACGTAAAGCGGTGAATACCGATAAAGGATCGGTCTGCTCGGTGCGATTAGACACTGATTTCACTACACTTGGCTCGGTATAGCGCAGGAAGGGGTTCACAAACTTCTCTTGTCTCAAATTTGTGGGGATGGTCGACTTATTTTGAGCGCGAAGTCGGTTCACTTGGTCGCGATATTGCTGCAAATGTTGGTTATCAGGCTCTACGGCTAATGCGAAAGCGATATTGGCTGCAGTGTACTCATGTGCACAATAAACTTCGGTTTCTTGAGGCAGAGCCGTGATCTTATTCAGTGCATCGAACATCTGTTGTGGTGTGCCTTCCATGATTCGGCCACAGCCCGCAGAGAACAACACATCACCACAAAACAGTTTGGCATCGCCCACATAACCAATATGACCCGCAGTATGGCCACTGAGCCCTAGGACGAGGAATACTTCGCCAAACAGTTCTAATTGATCACCATCATCGACCGGATGAGTTAAGGTAGGGATAGGTTCATTCCTTGGACCGACAACATCCACGCCGGGAAATTGTCTAACGAGTTCTGGAACACCACCAATGTGATCGTGGTGGTGGTGTGTAATCAAGATTGCATCTAAAGTTAGCTCATGGTGTGCCAAGTACTCTAATACTGGAGCCGCATCACCAGGGTCGACGACAGCACAACGGCGATCGCTATTTTGAATCAGCCAGATGTAATTGTCGTTAAATGCAGGTATGCTTTTGATATGTAACATTATTGGTTCTCCAGTCACTATTAGTGCGACAGAATAAGTGAGACAGATTATTGATGAAGCCAGCACGTAGCAGAAAGAAGTTTGAACGTCCTTACACTTGGGCGCAATTGCACAATGGGGACTGGTTGAGAGAATCTATTCAAACTCGACTCGATGAGTGGTGCCCAAAGCTATTTGGTTACCATATGCTCAAGCTCGGTGGCCTCAGTAGTGAGATTTCTAGCTGCACATGCAACATTCAACATCAAGTAAACCTAGATATCCAGAACCCATTACATAATGTGATAGCGGATGGCTATAATTTACCCTTTTTGGAGAAAAGCTTTGATGTTGTAGTACTGAGTCATCAGCTAGATTATAGCAATGACCCGCATCGATTATTGAGAGAAGTCGACCGAGTGATGATGGACGATGGCTATATCATCATTACCGGTTTTAACCCTTTCAGTGTGACTGGGCTTGCCAGTTTGATGCCTTGGCGAAAGAACAGCTTACCCTGGAGTGGACGTATGTACACGCCAAACCGAATTAAAGACTGGTTAGGTGTATTGAACTACGAAGTGATTCACTGCGATACCTATGCACTATTTCCGATGAGTAAGTATCAGGCGATGTGGACGTGGTTGGAGAATAGTTTAGGCGGCTGTGCTTCCTTTGCTGGCAGCCAATACTTTATTGTTGCTCGTAAACGAACTTACCCACTTAAGCCTATCAAGCCACATTGGCACCTTAAGCGACGTTTCTCTCCGGTTGGAGCAAGCTTTAGGACCAATACGCGTCCTACCATGGATTCAGCTAAAGCTTCATATCCGTTGAAAACAGAAAAAGCCGACTAGTAGTCGGCTTTTCATCTATTAATTAGGTTAATCAATTATCAACTAGTTTAAGAAGCTATCAATCAGGTTAGGAAACTATCAATCAGGTTTGGAAAGTATGAATCTGTTTCTGAAATCTGCATCTCATTTAAAAGATGATTAGCTTGGTTGATAGCCCGTATCTTCTAGAGTCGGATTCTCCGCTGCATTTCGCGCTAAATCATCACACATTTCGTTTTCTCTGTGTCCCGCGTGTCCTTTTACCCAGCGCCAATCAACGCTATGGCGAGCGGTTTCTTTATCGAGCCTTTGCCACAGATCGGCATTTTTAACCGGTTTCTTGTCGGCTGTTTTCCAGTCACGCTTTTTCCAGTTATGAATCCACTGTGTGATGCCTTGACGCACGTATTGGCTATCTGTGGTCAGAATCACAGAGCAAGGTTCTTTGAGGGTTTGAAGAGCCACGACAGCGGCGAGCATTTCCATGCGGTTATTGGTTGTTAGCGTGAAGCCTTCTGCTAGCGTCTTCTCGACTTTCTTGTAGCGAAGTACGATGCCATAGCCACCGGGACCAGGGTTGCCTAAACAAGAACCATCAGTGAAAATTTCAACTTGTTTCGTCATGATTTGATACTATTACCTCAAGCACATTATCGGCATAGTCTGACACAGTTATCCTTATGAATACCAGTAGCACTCCAGAACAAAGCACGAACGAAAAAAACAGTTCGAACGAAAATAAGCGCATTGTTGTACTCGATACCGAAACCACCGGTATGAATACAGAAGGTGGCCCTCACTATATGGGTCACCGCATCGTTGAAATTGGTGCAGTAGAGATCATCAACCGTAGGCTGACCGGGCGTCATTTCCACGTCTACATCAAGCCCGATCGTGCGATTCAAGAAGAGGCGATTGGCGTTCACGGTATTACCGATGAATTCTTGATTGATAAGCCTGAATACCAAGACATTCATAAAGAGTTTCTCGACTTTATCAAAGGTGCGGAGCTGGTGGCTCATAACGCGCCCTTCGATACGGGCTTCATGGACTATGAGTTTGAGAAGCTCAACCCAGCGATAGGTAAAACGGATGACTACTGTAAAGTTACCGATACCTTGGCAATGGCGAAGAAGATATTCCCAGGTAAAAGAAACAACCTAGATATCTTATGTGACCGTTACGGTATCGATAACTCGCACCGTACTCTCCACGGCGCATTGCTCGATGCGGAGATCCTAGCCGACGTCTACTTATTGATGACGGGTGGTCAAACTTCGCTGCAATTTAACGCTGGTCAACAGGAAGGCGAAGCCGAAAGCATACGAAGAGTAGAAAGTGGTCGAAAATCCCTAAAGGTTTTACGAGCTACGGCCGATGAAGTAGAAGCGCATCAAAGTCGTTTAGATCTCGTCGAGAAAAGCGGAAGCTGCCTCTGGCGTCAGTAGGGAGAAAGTATGTTAAGGGTATTGGCTACCGGTTGCTTATTGCTGTTAAGTTTTGGCTTACATGCAGCAACAGAATCCGTTATGAGTTTATTGGACAACCGTTTTAGAGTTGATCCCAGTATTGAACAAGTCACCTTTGTGATTTATCGAGCCGATAACTCTAAACCTGTCGTTTTGGTTCGCCCTGATGGCAAGAAATACTACTCTTGGCGCAATGCTGATAATGTCCGTTGGTACGAAGAATCGTCCATGGACATTATCTCTATCGACAATCCGATGCCCGGCCCTTGGCAAGCGATAGGTAAAGTTTCCCCTAAGAACAATATCAAGCTGCTGTCTCATCTTGTTTTGGATGCTAATGAGTTCCCAGATAAGTTGTATCAAACAGAGCGCATCAAATTTACCGCTCGACTGACTTCTGATGGCAAGCCGCTGGTGCTGCGCGATTTTCTCGATCGCGTGAAGCTTAAGGTTACCTTTACTAAGTTTGTTGAAAACGAAGAGTCTTTGGTGAGAGAAGCGCGCCCGGTGCCGGTTGTGATGGGCGAGTTTGCCGATGATGGCGCTGATCTTGATGAAAAGGCCGGAGATGGTGTGTTCACTGTCTCTTTGCCAATTGATATCGAGCCCGGTAAATACCGAGCGCGTATTACCTCTGGTAATGGCGTGTTCCTGCGAGCGCAAGAGCAAGAAGTCTTGGTTTACCCAACACCGATCACTAGCACCTTCATTCAATCACGAAAAGAGGGTTTACCTCATACTATTGTGGTGTCTGGTGAACAGGGGATGATCGCACCGAGCTCGTTAGCGGTTCATGTTGAGCACAAGGCTTCTGATGAATATGTGATGTACAAGCAGGGGCAAGCTGAAGTCGACGCAATGAAAGTCGCTTTAGAGGTGCCTTATAATGGCGATTTAGGAATTTATAATTGGTCAGGGATGGTTTATGCCACTGATGCTTCAAGTCAGCGCCCGCTGATTTTTCCAATTACCGAGCAGTCGTACAGCGTTGTTGAAGATATCGACTTAGCAGAGTCACGACGTCTTCAAGAAGAAGCTCTTGCTGAACAGAAGCGTATCGCAACAGAGTTGATGATCCTTCAAAAACGTGAAGATGACAGACAGCGCAGTATGATCATTATTGCGGTGGGTAATGTGGTCGCTATTCTATTGGGCTTATTGATTTGGTTTGTGGTTCGTAAGGTCAAGGCGAAGAAAAAAGCGTTACCTGAGATGCAGCTCAAGGCGCCCAAGTAACTCGCTTAGATGATTAGATTGTCTAGAGAGAATAAGCTGCTAGATAAAGCATTGGAATTTGTGGCAACGAAATCATGAACAAAAAAACGGGACTCATAGTAGTCCCGTTTTTGTTTCTTTTTCTGGCCTTAAGCGACGTTATCAATCGATTGGTCTGGGTACTGAGATTTTGCTGCAAGCTCCTCTGGTGAGAAGTCATCCACGTTAATCGTGTACAGTCTATGTTCCTCAGCGCTAATCAGAAGATTTGCTTCGTCTTGCGTTAAGATACCTTTCTCAAGTCCCAACTGAGCAACAAGATCAAGTCGTAAGAAGGCACGTTTTTGATGTGTCTCTTTGCAGACTTTGTCGAACAGAGGTTCAGCTTGAAGAATCACTTCTAGCGCTTTTTCAATCTTACCTACTGGGTTGTATTCCGTCGCTTCTAGGTATTGGCCGCGACCTATACGAGAGCGTGTTTCGCTTGGTGTTTGTAGAATGTGCGCAACTTTGCTATCGAGCTTGTCGTTTGGAGCACGACGGATACGACCAAATGGCATTAGCACAACACGAAGCAGACGACCAATCACAGGGTTAGGGAAGTTCGCTAAGAATTCATCAATCGCCACTTCAGTCTGACGTAAGCTATCTTGCATCCCCCAATGTACTAACGGTAGATCTTCAGCGTGGCTGCCTTCACTTTCAAAGCGCTTCAACGTTGCTGAACCGAGGTAAAGTTGACTTAAGATATCACCCAGTCTTGCTGATAAACGTTCTCTACGCTTCAGTGATCCGCCTAGAACTGCCATTGAAATATCAGACAGTAGCGCTAGGTTTGCACTGTAGCGGTTTAGCTGTTGGTAGTAACGCTGTGTCTGTTTATCTGTTTTATTTGAAGGTGTTGGCGCATCAGAACCACGACCATCGGTTAAACCAAACCACAAGCTGCGGACTAGGTTGCTCATCGTAAAGCTAACGTGCCCTGCTAACGCTGAATCAAACTTATCAAGCGCATCGCTGCTTTCAGAATAAGCCGCTTCCATTTCGTTCAGTACGTAAGGGTGACAGCGAATCGCACCTTGACCATAGATGATCATTGAACGAGTCAGGATGTTTGCGCCTTCAACCGTAATCGCGATAGGCGAGCCTTGGTAGCCACGAGCTAGGAAGTTCGATGGGCCTAAACAAATGCCTTTACCACCGACGATATCCATCGCATCAATGATGCTGCGCTGGCCACGGTGAGTACAGTGGTACTTAACGATTGCAGAGATAACCGAAGGCTTTTCACCAAGGTCGATGCCCGCAACGGTTAGGTTACTTGCAGCGTCCATTACATAAGCGTTACCTGCAAGGCGTGCAAGTGGCTCTTCAACCCCTTCCATGCGGCCAATAGGCTGTTTGAACTGACGGCGGATACGAGCGTAAGCGCCAGTTGCAAGCGCGGCAGACTTGATGCCACCAGTTGAATTTGAAGGCAGTGTGATACCACGACCAACCGACAGGCACTCAACCAGCATACGCCAGCCTTGACCGGCCATTTTCTGACCGCCAATGATGAAATCGATAGGCACGAAGATATCGTCGCCTTGCGTCGGGCCATTTTGGAAAGGTACGTTTAGTGGGAAGTGGCGGTTGCCAATTTCTACGCCTTTTAAATCCGTTGGGATAAGCGCACAAGTGATACCAAGATCTTTTTGATCACCAAGCAGGCCATCCGGGTCACGAAGTTTAAAAGCTAAGCCTAATACCGTCGCGACAGGCGCGAGAGTGATGTAACGCTTGTTCCAAGTTAGGCGCATGCCGAGTACTTCTTCGCCTTGCCAGTCGCCTTTACAAACCACACCGTAATCTGGAATAGAGCCAGCGTCTGAGCCAGCTTCTGGGCTAGTTAGTGCGAAACAAGGGATCTCTTTACCTTCCGCTAGGCGAGGCAGGTAGTGGTTTCTTTGTTCTTCTGTACCGTAGTGTTGTAAAAGCTCACCAGGGCCTAATGAGTTAGGTACGCCAACCGTCGATGACAATACACTAGAAACGCCTGTTAGCTTCTGTAGAACCAAAGATTGAGCGTAAGCTGAGAACTCTAAGCCGCCGTATTTTTTCTTGATGATCATGGCGAAGAATTTATGGTCTTTCAGGTATTGCCATACTTCTGGTGGCAAATCAGCAAGCTCATGAGTGACTTGGTAATCATTGACCATTTCACACACGATATTTACTGGACCATCTAAAAACGCTTGCTCAGCTTCAGAGAGTTTCGGGTCAGCAATGTTCTGAAGTTTCTTCCATTCAGGTTTGCCTTTGAACAGCTCTGCTTCCCACCATACTGTGCCGGCTTCTAGTGCTTCTTTTTCTGTCTGAGACATCGCCGGTAGAACTTTCTTAAATAAAGAGAGTGCTTTTTGGCTGATCAGTGTCTGACGAATGGTCGGTACAGCAAAGATCGCAACGGCTAATAGATAGCAAAGCCAGCCGGTAACAGCCACGCCGCCAAGCAGTGTTAATGCTACCATTGCGCCGGTTAATACAACTAATGCACGTACCAGACTAACTCTATGGTAAAGACAGACGCCTAAGATGGCGGTCATGCCGAGTAGGGAGAGCAATATGTTCATGATCGATTTCCTTTTCAGAGATCACTTATTGTTATTAAGTTTTAGGTAAGAGGTCTAACCAGTCAAGTGTAAACAAAATATTAAATATTTGTAAAACTCCAAGGTGAGTAAAAAGTGATCTCAATAGAGTTAAAATTCTAATTGTGAGAGGTTGGTGGCGAATATTTGGACGGATTTACAACGACAAGTTAATTAAGGTGGCAATCTTTGGGCTTAAGTGTCGACACTATTTCATGTTTGTGGGTAAACTCAGCTATAAAGAGGGAAAAACCCTCAGCTCTCATTTCACGTACCTTAAGTTGCGTAAAAAAAATATAAGAGATAAGCCTTATGTACCAAGACCTAATCAAAAGTGAATTGAACGAAGCTGCTGACGTTCTTAACAAGTTCTTGAGTGATGATCACAACATTGCTCAAATTGAAGCGGCTGCAAAACTGATTGCTGACTCATTCAAACAAGAAGGCAAAGTGCTTTCTTGTGGTAACGGTGGCTCACACTGTGATGCGATGCACTTCGCGGAAGAGCTAACAGGCCGATACCGTGAAAATCGCCCGGGCTACGCTGGCATTGCGATTTCAGACCCTAGCCACTTATCTTGTGTGAGTAATGATTTTGGCTACGACCACGTGTTTTCTCGCTATGTAGAAGCGGTGGGTCGTAAAGGTGATGTGTTGTTCGGTCTGTCGACTTCAGGTAACTCTGCCAATATTCTAAAAGCGATTGAAGCGGCTCAAGCGAAAGGCATGAAGACGATTGCATTGACGGGTAAAGATGGCGGTAAAATGGCGGGTTGTGCGGATATCGAAATCCGAGTACCACACTTTGGCTACGCAGATCGCATCCAAGAGATTCACATTAAGATCATCCACATTGTGATTCAGCTTGTCGAAAAAGAGATGGAATAATAGTTTTACAGACATTTGGAGCCCAGCTTTTTGGCTCCATTGGTTTTAATAGGGAGTAGATTAAACCATGTGTGAATTGCTCGGTATGAGCGCGAATGTGCCAACTGATATTTGTTTTAGCTTTACTGGTCTTATGCAGCGTGGAGGCAATACTGGCCCGCACCGCGATGGCTGGGGTATTACCTTCTATGAGGGAAAGGGTTTTCGTACATTTAAAGATCCTAACCCTAGCTGTGAATCTAAGATCGCTGAGTTGGTTCAAAACTACCCAATTAAAAGCCAAGCCGTTGTCAGTCATATCCGTCAAGCGAACCGTGGTGGTGTTAATCTAGAGAATACACACCCTTTTACTCGTGAGCTTTGGGGGCGATACTGGACCTTTGCTCACAATGGTCAATTAACGGATTACGACGATCTGATTAGTGGTCGTTTCAGACCGGTTGGCGAGACAGACAGTGAGCTCTCCTTCTGTTGGCTACTCAAACAACTTGAAGAGCGTTTCCCTGAGCCACCTCAAGATATGGAAGGTATGTTCCGCTTTGTGGCTGAGTGTTGTGACCAGCTGCGAGAGAAAGGCGTATTTAACATGTTACTCAGTGATGGTGAGTATGTCATGACCTACTGCACCAACCATTTGTACTGGATAACAAGGCGCGCACCTTTTGGTAAAGCGAGCCTGATTGATGAAGATGTTGAGATTAACTTCCAGGAAGAAACTACGCCAAATGATGTGGTGACGGTGGTAGCAACTCAACCTCTTACGGACAATGAAGAGTGGTTTAGAATGAAGCCGGGCGAATACGCGCTGTTTCATTTTGGTGAGCTGATTGGCAACAATCATAAAGCACTGGAAGATGTCGCTTATGCGCCGAAGAAGGTAGCAAGCCAAGCGCCAACTGAACCATTGAGCTGAGCTAAGTGTCCCGAATAGTATTATTTGAACCCTATAAAAAAGGTTCATCGCG